>JACPSA010000157.1 GCA_016193545.1 Chloroflexota bacterium | reverse complement strand
GTGCCTCTAGCCCGGCGGGCGATTTCCTCCAGCCCACCGGTTTCAGCTTTGATGCCGAGGATGCGGGCGGAGCGTTTGAGGATTGTTTCGATTGATGCCTGGTCATAGAAATCGAGACGATAAATAGCGCCGAACCGGTCGCGGAGGGGCGCGCTGAGCATGGCAAAGCGGGTGGTGGCGCCGATTAAGGTAAAGGCTGGCAGGTTCAAACGCAGGCTTTTGGCGCCGGCGCCCTTGCCGATGACCAGGTCCAGAGCAAAGTCTTCCATCGCGGGATATAATACTTCTTCTACGGTTCGGTTGAGGCGGTGGATTTCATCGATAAAGAGGATATCCTGACTGCGCAGGTTGGTTAAAATGGCAGCCAGGTCGCCGCTGCGTTCTATCGCCGGGCCGGAGGTAATCCTGATGTTAACCTGCATCTCGGCGGCGATGATATAAGCCAAGGTTGTCTTACCCAGTCCGGCGGGTCCATAGAGTAACAGGTGGTCGAGAGGCTCACCTCTGCCTTTGGCGGCGGCGATGGCTATGCTCAGGTTTTCCTTAACCTTATTCTGCCCGATGAAATCGTCAAGAGAGCGTGGACGCAGGCTGGTATCCAGTGTGGCGTCTTCAGGGTTGGTTTTCCCCGATACGATACGAGCTATTTTAGCTTCACCTCTAAATAATCGATGAGCTATTATATCATATCTCTTTACTTGAGTCAGGATAAGGTGAACGGTCTTGTATCAAAAGTGACGTCCTCCTGTCACCCTGAGCACATTCACTTCGTTCAGTGTAAACTCCGCGAAGGGTCTCAGGTCGAAGACTCTTCGAGGTGGTGAGGATTATCTTTGTATCGCCAGCCCCACCCTGAGATTCTTCGTCGTCCTTCAGCCGAAGGACTCCTCAGAATGACATTTGATATAAAGCCGAGGTGAACTCCAGTGGATAAATCGGCCGTAAAAAGATTGAGTCGCCATAATCTAAGCTATGGCGACTCATATCAATTGCCTTAGTCGGATAGCCGTGCCAGACAGTCTCTAGGTGCTTGGCTCGGTTTCACCTTTGCCGGCTTCAGCCGTTTTATCTTCTGCAGCGGGTGCGATGGCTGCCAGGCTTAGTTCCGGCTCAGCCAGCTCTTCCGTTTCTTCGGCGGTGGCTAATTTGACTATTCCTTCAGAGGCTGTAGAGCGAGCCGGGATTAGTCTACCGATAATCACGTTTTCCTTAAGTCCCGCCAGCCTATCTGTTGCCCCTCTAACGGCAGCTTCGGTCAGTACCTTGGTAGTCTCCTGGAAAGAGGCGGCTGCCAGCCAGCTACTGGTGCTCAGTGAGGCTCTGGTTGTCCCCAGCAGTACTGTGTGAGCGGTGGCTGGTTCACCACCTTCGGCCAGTACCTCAGCATTAATGTCCTCATACTGGAACCGGTCGATTAACTCTCCGGGTATCAGCTCGGTGTCGCCTGAAGAATCGATGCGGACTTTAGATAACATCTGATGGACGATGATTTCAATATGCTTATCGTTTATGTTTACTCCCTGGGAGAGGTATACTCTCTGTACTTCATCGACTAGGTATTGCTGGACGGCGTCCTTGCCCAAAATATGCAGCATCTCCTGCGGGTTGATAGAACCATCGGTTAGTTGCTGTCCTGCCTTTATCGTGTCCCCGGTCTGAATACGGATATGGATGGTAGCCGGCACAAAGTACTCTCGTTCCTCTTTTTCCTCATAGACTACTGAGAGTTGTTTCTTCTTAATGGCCACTTGCCCGGCGGCGCCAGCCACAATAGCCTGGGTCTCATCGGTTGGAGTTGGTGACTTGGCTTTGGCTGCCTTCTTAGGTGCTGGATGGGCCAGTACTGTGCCAATGTCAACCCATTGGCCATCATCGACCTCAACTTTCCAGCCGGCAGGTAGCGTGTGTTCATCACGGAATATCTCAGAGTTGGTAATTTGGATTCTGGCTCCGGAATCGTCCTGAATTACTTCAGCGGTGCCATTGATGTCTGAGATGATAGCTGCTGATTTAGGTGCCCGGGCTTCGAAAAGCTCTTCTACTCTGGGCAGACCGGTGGTAATGTCCAGTCCCACCACACCACCGGTGTGGAAGGTGCGTAGAGTTAGCTGTGTCCCTGGTTCCCCAATGCTCTGGGCAGCAATTATGCCCACTGCAGTATTGAGGTCAACCACGTGTCCGCGGCTGAGGTCCCGGCCGTAGCAGCGCTGGCAGATTCCCCGCCGGGACTGACAGCTGAGTGGAGACCGGGCATAGACAGAAGTTATCCCGGCAGCAATGATTGCATTTGCTTTCAGTTCATCGATTTCCTCATTACGGTCGACGATAATTTCGCCGGTTTGAGAGTTAACTACTTTAGCGGCGGCTAACCGGCCGATTATGCGCTCGGCGAATGATGGCAGTAGCTCCTTTTCCTTTGGTTCGGATATCCAGGTGCCATCGGCAGTCCCGCAGTCTTCATCAAAGATGATGACATCATGAGAGGCGTCGATGAGGCGTCTGGTAAGGTAACCGCTTTCCGATGTCCTCAGGGCGGTATCAGCCAGTCCTTTGCGTGCACCATGGGTCGAGATAAAGTATTCCAGCACGCTAAGTCCTTCACGGAAGCTCGACTTGATTGGAAAGTCGATTATTCTGCCCGAGGGGTTGGTCATCAAACCCCGAATACCGGCCATCTGCCTAATCTGGGAAATGTTGCCTTTGGCGCCTGATGTCGCCATCATATAGATGCCACCGTAGCGGTCAAGACTCCCGGAGATAGCGTCGGTAATTTTTTCAGTGGCTTCCGTCCACACTCCGACGACACCGTTGTACCTTTCATCTTCGGTAATTAAGCCGCGGTGATACTGGTTTTCAATTGCGGCAGTTTCAGCCTCTGCCTCTGCCAGTAGCTCTGGTTTGCTGTCAGGGACTTTGATATCGCTCATAGCAATGGTGGTGCCTGATCTGGTGGCAAAGCGGAAGCCTAGCTGTTTTATGTTATCGAGTACCGTTGCCATCTCTTCATTGGTCAGTAGTTTGGAGCAATCGGTGACTATTCGTTTTATGCTCGATTTATCAATCACTTTGTTGTAGAAACCTAGTTGTGGAGGTAAAATCTCATTGAAAAGGATGCGCCCAACGCTGGTCTTAATCCTTGTCCCATCTTTTTTCTGGTCCCTGACTTCAATCTCAGCTCTGAAATCCACAGCCCCCAGTTCATAAGAGAGTTTCGCCTCTTCGAAGCTGCCGAAGATTCTGCCTTCCCCCTTAATTCCAGGTCTGATAGTTGTCAGGTAGTAGCA
This sequence comes from Chloroflexota bacterium, assembly GCA_016193545.1. GTDB lineage: Bacteria > Chloroflexota > Dehalococcoidia > Dehalococcoidales > UBA2162 > JACPSA01. Next base: position 5,801 of record JACPSA010000157.1, on the reverse strand, counting down.
GCCGAGAACCATATCCAGGGTTGGGGTTACTACCGGTTCACCACAGCTCGGCAGCAGAATATTGTGGATGCTGAGCATTATATCCCGGGCTTCTTTCACGGCAGCTTTGGAGAGGGGGATGTGAACAGCCATCTGGTCGCCATCGAAATCGGCATTAAAAGCAGTACACACCAGAGGGTGGAGCTGGATAGCGCTACCATCGATAAGTACTGGCTCGAAGGCTTGAACGCTGAGGCGGTGCAGGGTGGGAGCCCTGTTAAGTAACACCGGCCGTTCCTTGCAGACTTCTTCAAGTATGTCATACACTTCGGGTTTAGCCCTCTCTACCAGCCGTCGGGCGCTCTTAATGTTGTGGGCCAGGTCCTGTGCCATCAGTCGGTGCATAACAAAGGGTTTAAATAACTCCAGTGCCATGCGTCTGGGTAGACCGCACTGGTGAAGCTTGAGTTCAGGTCCAACAACAATAACGGAGCGTCCACTATAGTCGACCCGCTTACCCAGCAGGTTCTGGCGGAAACGGCCCTGTTTGCCCCGGAGCATGTCTGATAATGATTTCAGTTTGTGATTGCCACCACTGGTAGAGAAGGATTGTCCCCTCCGGCCATTATCGATAAGTGAATCAACTGCTTCCTGAAGCATCCGTTTCTCATTGCGGATGATAATTTCGGGTGCTTCGATTTCAATTAAATGGCGTAGTCGGTTGTTGCGGTTGATAACGCGCCGGTACAGGTCGTTAATGCCACTGATGGCGAACTTGCCGCCATCCAGCTGAACCATCGGCCGGAGGTCAGGGGGCAATACCGGTAGCACCGTGATAATCATCCACTCCGGCTTGCTGTTGCTGCGCCGGAAAGCTTCTACTACCTGCAGCTGCTTACTTGCCTTCTTGCGGCGCTGCCCTGAATTAGAGTGGGTTTCCTGGATTAATTGGTTGCGTAATTCGTTAAGGTTAATCTCCTTGCTCAGCTTGTAGATGGCCTCAGCCCCCATCCCCGCCTCAAAAACCTGGCCAAATTTTTCATGTAGTTCCTGGTACTGGTTTTCGGTAAGTAACATCTGTAAGCGTAGGTCCTTTATCTGTTCTAGCTCGGTGGAAAGTTGCTCTTCGAGCTGTTTCTTTTCCTCTTCCCAGTTTCGCCGGAGCTGGTTCACTTCATCTACTGATGCTTTCTTCATCTCGGTTATTTTAGCCTCGAGTGCTTCCAGGCTCTCGGTTATTTTCTGTGAGATGGTTTCCTCTAGTTGTTTGATTGTTTCCTGGCGTGACTCCTCGTTGATAGAGGTAATAATATAATGGGAGAAGTAGATAACACGTTCCAGGTTTCTTGGCGACAGGTCAAGCAATAACCCTAATCGGCTGGGTACTCCTTTGGCAAACCAGACATGACTCACGGGACAGGCTAACTCAATGTGTCCCATCCGTTCCCGGCGTACTTTGGATTGAGCTACCTCAACGCCGCACTTATCACAGATTACTCCCTTATAGCGTATTCTTTTATACTTCCCACAGAAGCATTCGAAGTCTTTAGTTGGACCGAAGATTCTCTCGCAGAAAAGTCCGTCCCTCTCTGGTTTCAGAGTCCGGTAGTTGATGGTCTCCGGTTTAATTACCTCACCGTAGGACCAGCTTCTGATTTGCTCTGGTGAAGCCAGAGAAATACGAACCGCATCAAAATCATTAACTTCAAGCATTTTCTTCTACCTCTACCTCTTTTTTCGCTGGCTCTTCACTAGCTTTAATCTCTGCCTCTAGTTGAGCTACTTTGCTGGTTTCCTGGCTGAGGGCTGCCGGTTCTTTTTGTCCATCCCCTCCAGTTGCCTCCGGGCTGATTTCAGGGGGTACTTCCAGTTTGGGGACTCTGGCAGTTTCTACGGTGAAGGTTGTTTTTTCCTCTTCGTTGATTACCTCGATAGCCAGTCCCAGACTCTGCAGTTCTTTTACCAGTACCTTAAATGATTCGGGTACACCCGGTTGGAGAATATCCTCGTTCTTCACTATGGCTTCATAAGCTTTAGCCCGGCCGGTCACGTCATCCGATTTAATGGTCAGGATTTCCTGTAGATTGTGAGCAGTGCCATAGGCTTCCAGTGCCCATACTTCCATTTCACCAAAGCGCTGGCCTCCGAATTGGGCTTTACCGCCCAGAGGCTGCTGGCTAATCAGGGAATAGGGTCCGGTAGAGCGGGCATGAACCTTATCTTCAACCAGATGGTTCAACTTCATTATATATACGTTGCCGACGGTTATCGGGTTATCGAATGCCTCACCGGTGCGTCCGTCGCGGAGGACAACCTTGCCGATGATAGGCGACGGGAGATTCTTTTCTATGCCGACTTTATTGGCCACGTGTTCCAGTTTTTCGAGACTGAGGTCTCGACTGACGATACCCATGTCTTCCAGCCACAGGCGCAGGCACGCCTCTTTAGCCTGTCCACGGTTGTCATCAGAGAATACTTTATCTCCGTTATAGCCGCGGCTGTTCACCCAGTCTTTAGCCTGTTCCGTTTTCACGGTGGCGTTCTTATTGTCAGGGTCAAGATTGACTGCCCCGGCTTGCTGGGCTATCCAGGTCCGGGCTAGAGCATCCTGAATAGCAACATCATCGGCACCATCAAAGACCGGCGTAAATGCTTTGAAGCCCATCATCTGGGCTGCCCAGCCGAGGTGAGTTTCCAGCACTTGGCCGATGTTCATACGCGATGGAACGCCGACAGGATTGAGAATGACATCTACCGGTGTACCATCAGGGAGGAAGGGCATATCTTCAATCGGGGCTATGATGGAGACAACCCCCTTATTACCGTGTCTGCCGGCGAGCTTATCCCCGGCGGCGATTCTTCGTTTCTGGGCAACCCAGACCTGTACTAATTGGTGAACCCCGGCCGGCAGGTCATCGCCGGAGAAGGTCCTCACATTGATTACTTTACCCCACTCACCGTGAGGCACGCGCAGTGAGGTATCCTTGACCTCCCGGGCTTTCTCACCGAAGATTGCCCGCAGCAGTTTCTCTTCAGCCGATAGTTCGGCCTCTCCCTTCGGTGTGATTTTGCCAACCAGTATATCGTCTGGGCCGACTCCGGCACCCAGGCGAATAATGCCATTTTCATCCAGCTCTCGCAGGCTTTCCTCGCCGACATTAGGTATGTCTCTGGTGATTTCTTCAGGTCCGAGCTTGGTGTCCCGAGATTCCACCTCGTGTTTCTCGATATGAATCGAGGTAAACGTATCCTGTTCAACCAGGCGGTTACTGATGATGATAGCATCCTCAAAATTGTAACCTTCCCAGCTCATGAAGGCGCACGTTACGTTCTGTCCCAGGGCCAGCTCGCCCTGTTCGATAGATGAGCTGTCAACGAGAAACTGTCCCACCTCGATACGGTCACCCTTGTTCACTATTGGACGCTGGTTAATGCAGGTTCCCTGGTTGGTGCGGACGAACTTCATTATCGGGTATACATCCTCACCTCCCTTATCGGTAGCCACTACAATCTGTGAGCCGGTGGCTGAGGTTACCACTCCGGCATTGACAGCCAATAACACTTGCCCGCTGTGCTTGGCAGCTTCGGCTTCCATGCCGGTAGCTACCAGCGGTGCCTTAGGGGACAGCAGCGGTACGGCCTGCCGTTGCATATTGGAGCCCATCAAGGCGCGGTTTGCGTCATCATGCTCCAGGAATGGTATCAGTGATGTCGCCACGCTGAATATCTGCTTGGGGGAGACGTCCATAAAGTCGATTTTATCGGGTGTTTCTCGCAGGTAGCGCCCACCCAGCCTGACCTCAACCTTTTCATCGACGAATTGGCTATTGGGGTCAAGGCGAGCATTGGCTTGGGCGATGGTATATCTGTCCTCCTCATCAGCCGAAAGGTAGACTACTTCGTCAGAAACAAAAGGCACCACTTTGACTGTTATGGAACGTAGCTTGGACAGCTGGCTGACATGCTTGGCGGTAATGGTCGCCCCGGCTTTCACCAGTGTGGTCTTCTTTTTATCCAGAACCGCTTCTCGGATTGTTTTGTTGAGCAATCTCGCATAGTTACTATTTACCTCGGAAATAACCCGGCGGTATGGCGTCTCGATAAAACCATACGGGTTAACGTGGCTATAGGTGGCCAGTGAGCCGATGAGACCGATGTTGGGTCCCTCCGGTGTCTCGATGGGGCAGATTCGGCCGTAGTGCGAATAATGGACATCGCGCACTTCAAAGCCAGCCCGCTCGCGGGACAGTCCTCTTGGGCCCATGGCTGACAGGCGGCGCTTGTGAGTTAATTCAGCCAGAGGATTGGTCTGGTCCATAAACTGTGATAACTGCGAGCTGCCGAAGAACTCCCTGATGGCGGTTACCACCGGGCGGATATTAATCAGGGCGGTGGGCGTCACTGCTTCAGCCGGGATGGTGCTCATCCGCTCTTTGGCAACCCGTTCCAGGCGCATTAAACCGATGCGGACCTGGTTTTGCATCAGCTCGCCAACGGTGCGTACCCGCCGGTTGCCCAGGTGGTCGATATCGTCGGCATGGTCGGTGCCGTTATCAATCATGATGATGTGCCTGATTATTTCCACCATATCTTCACCGGTTAAAGTCCGCTGACTATCGGGGACATTATTAAGTCCCAGCCGCTTATTGAGCTTATAGCGTCCGACGTTGCCCAGGTCATAATGGAGAGGACTGAAGAACATGTTGTCGATTAGTTTTTTGGCATTTTCAATATTGGGCGGGTCACCGGGGCGTAATTTCCGGTAAATACTAATCAAAGCATCATTCTCGTTCTTGACCAGAGGGTCACGGTCGATTGTTGTCCTGATAAATTGGTGGTCCGGAGAATTGTCTTCTTTAGCGAACAGGCTGAGCAGTTTTTCATCGCTGCCGTAGCCGATAGCGCGTAGTAGTGTGGTTGCGGGAATCTTCCTTTTGCCGTTTATCTTGACCGAGATTACATCCGGGTGGCCGGTCTCGAATTCCAGCCAGGCCCCGTGGCTGGGGATGAGTTTCGCCCGACATAATTTGCGGCCGCTGGAGGGGTCTTCTTCGCTCATGAAGTAGACACCTGGGGAACGGAGTAGCTGGCTGACGACGACTCTTTCAGCGCCACCGGTAATGAAGGTGCCTTTAGTCGTCATCAGGGGAATGTCACCGAAGAAGATGTCCTGTTCCGGTATTTCCCCTTTGCTAACAGCCCGCGGGTCTTTAATCAGCAACCTTGCCTTAATATAGAGAGGGGCTGAGTAGGTCAGGTCACGCTGGCGGCACTCTTGCTCGGAGTGGCGGGGCTCACGGAACTCGTAGCCGATGAAGCTAATCTCGAGTCGGTTGCCGGTGAAGTCCTTGATGGGGGATATCTCATCCAGCAGTTGTTTCAGGCCTTCTTCCTGGAACCAGCGGAATGAGTCTAATTGGACTTGAATCAGGTTGGGTACATCGAGTATCTGGGGTAACCGGGCATAATATTTTTTGGAAATAGAGGATGTAGGCATCTCAGGGCGTGCTGGTGACATTGAAATCATTGGCAGTTCTACTCCTTACAGACTGGCAGAATTTCTGGTCTACTGAGGCTAAAATACAGAATAGGACCGTTGACCGGTCGGCGGGCATGAAGAAGGGTATAGACGGGTACAAGGTAATCGGAAATAAAATGGAGAAAATTTAGAAAATTTAAGTGGCATAGCTGTAAACTATTAATACTACCACCAATTTAAATCTTTGTCAAGGGGGGTGTATTGTGGAGCCTGGCCCATTGCTCCCGCACTTTTGACTTCATCTGGTTAAGGTCGCCGTCATTATCGATGACCACATCGGCGT
>JACPSA010000007.1 GCA_016193545.1 Chloroflexota bacterium | reverse complement strand
TAGTGCTCGAAGACCATATCGAATCCTGCCTGACTCAGGCAGCCAACAATGGTGCCACTGATAAGGAATGGCAAAGCCTGAAGGAAGCCCTGGACAAATATGTCGGCTGAGGCCGCTTAGGGGAGCTGGAAAATTACTTCGTAGTGGCCGCGGAACTCCACCCGGATAGCGCCACCTTCCGTCTCCGCCGCCTCATGCTCATGAGGATGTTCGTGGGCATCTTCATGCGAGTGCGCGTGGCTGACGCTGCCTTTCAGCTTGGGTGGAGCAAAGAATTCTCGGCTGGTAGTAGCATTCTTCTTCATGAAAGCCTGCAAGTCCTCGCCGCTCCGCCAATCATGCATAAAAGCGTAATCATCATGGCCGGCTTCATCTCCGTGCCCGGCATGTTTCATAATGGAGCAACCCAGAAAACCGGGACTACCCTTCAGACGTGAAGCCCGTTCTTTGAGCCATTTTTCCGCTTCGGCGCTTTTCCCTTCGGCGACATCGTAGTTGTAAAAATTCCGGTGCATGTTTTGGCCCTCCTTGGTAAAAATTACTTCCTGATAAAGTTTTTAGCGGTCACCAGTCTAGCCGAATTGACGACCACGGCTACCGAACCGAGGTTATGGAAAATGGCCGCGTAGATGGGGAGCAGTATTCCTGAGGCCGCCAATCCGATTCCGAGAAGGTTGAAAAAGAGCGCGAACACAATATTTTGTCGGATTGTCTTCAGGGTGTGGTGACTGAGATTGATGGCGTCGGCGGCTTTGAGGACATCGTCCTTTACTAAGACAATATCAGCCGTGTCCATGGCGATATCGGTTCCGGTGATGCCCATAGCCACGCCGACATCAGCCTGGGCCAATGCCGGCGCATCATTGATGCCGTCACCGAACATGGCCACACTGTAACCATCACGCTGCATCGTTTTGATGCCCTCGACCTTTTGCTGGGGAAGCAGTCGAGCCTGCCATTCCTCAATGCCAACGGCACTGGCGACACGCTTGGCTATCTCCGGACTATCTCCGGTCATCATTACTATTTTCTTGACGCCGCTACTTTTAAGGTTCTGGATAGCCCGGCTCATCTCTTTACGCACAGTGTCCGCTACTCCAATAACGCCTAAGGTCCGCCCGGATGAAGCTACCAACAGGGGAGTCAGTCCCTCTGCCTCCAAGCTACTGAGTGTAGCCGCCAGTGAAACCGGCAGGTTCACATGGTTGTCTCGTAAAAGACCTTCGGTACCTACCATTATCAGTTTATCGTTTAACCTGGCGACCGCACCCTGCCCCGGAACGACATGAAATTCATCGGCATTAGGAGTATTGAGTCCCTGCTCCTTGGCTTTATTCATTATGGCTTTGCCTAGGAGGTGCTCCGATGACTTCTCGGCTATGGACGCATATTCCAGGACCTCCCGTTCAGCCACCTTATCAAAGGTGGCAATCTTCACCACAGTGGGTTCGCCTAGGGTAATGGTACCGGTCTTATCTATGGCCACGGCGGTTACCCTGCCGGCAGCTTCAAGACGGGCGCCGCCTTTAATCAGTATGCCCCGCCTTGCGCCATTGGCGACGCCGGCAATAATAGCCGTAGGAGTAGCTATAACCAGAGCGCAGGGGCAGGCAACGATGAGCACTGCCAGAGCGGCGTTTACATTCCGGGTGACAGCATAAACTCCGCCGGCAACCAGTAAAATTACCGGTGTGAAATACTTAGCGTAACGGTCGGCAATGCGGACAATCGGCGCACGGTTCTCTTCCGCTTCTTCTACCAGGTGCATCATCTGGCCTAAGGTGGTGCTATCACCCACTTTAGTAGTCTTGATTTCCAGCACCCCCATCTCGTTCAATGTGCCGGCGTAGACTTCACTGCCCTTGGTCTTGGCTACGGGCATAGATTCACCGGTAATGGATGCCTGGTTCACGGATGCCTGGCCGCTGACCACTGCTCCATCCACGGCAATACGTTCGCCGGATTTGGTTATTACCAGGTCGCCGGGCACCACCTGCTCGATGGGCACTGAACAATCTTCTCCGTCACGGCGCACACAGACAATAGCCGGCACCAGCTTACCGAGGTCCTCCAGAGCTGTCTTTGCCCGTGCTGCCGTGAAATCCTCCAGTATTTTACCGAAGAGCATCATGAAGGCAACAAAACCGGCGGAAAGATATTCTCCAAAGATTACCGAGGCAATGATGGCAATAGAGACCAGCTCGTCGACATTCATCTGGCGATGGAATATGCCTCCGATAGCACTGATGACAATGGATGTACCGCCCACAGCTACGGCGGCGAGGGCTACGGAAGTATGAACCCAGTATCCAGTTCCGGCCAGGCTCAGAATAGCACTAACCAGAAGGAGCAGCGCGGTGGTGGCGGTGATAAAAAACTCTTTCGATGTGAGGACTTCCCGGTAGCGTTTCCAGAAACCAATCATATATATCCCCCTGGGGGGATATGATACAGCCTCTCAGTATGGGTGTCAAGAAGCGTCGGAGCCGTGTGGGGCGTGAAGCTCGCTAAGACGACAGCAATTTACGATTGGGTTTTATTTATTGATGAGCTTGGTGGTTGATTCTGAAGCTAAATGGAGCCGGGGTATCAATAGGTAGAACTTTCTGCGTTCAGTTTAGGATTGAGGAATAAACTAAGAACCTTTTCTCCTTATTGACACCCAAAACAGGGGAGGACTACAATTATTCCCGGCACCTCAAAATAGCTAACCTATTCTTTGTTTAACGAACGTGCTATGTGCTCAATTACTTGTAGTATGATTGACTCAAAGTCAAAGCCAAGTTGCGTTTAGGGAGTATTCTTGGTCTTATTGAGCATGGATAAAATGCAGGGAGTATTTTTGGCTTTGTTGAGTGTCACCGGGGTTATCTCTGTTCTAGCCTTTTGGAACTGGTCAGGTAAAAGGTCAGAACGTAGACAATCTAGGTGGCCTTCAACTGAGGGAACTGTAACAGTATCTGAATCTGTTTGGAAGAACACAAACCCCATTGGTGATGGTCCTGGCGGTATTGATATCCTGGCTACCAAGGTTCGTTTTTCGTACAAGGTTGGTGATACAGTGTACTCCGGCGAACAAAAGTGGGCTGATTCAGGATCGTTCGGGTTTCCGCAGGCTGGGAAGTATCCCGCTGGAACCAAGGTTACCATCTATTATAATATCAACAACCCTGCAGACGCAGTAATTGAACGAACTATTAGCGCTTCCAAAGGACAGGGGTGGTTAGATTTTCTTATGGGAGTGGTTTTACTTTTAAGTTTAGGATTCTTTGTCGTCGGAATAACGGTAATATTTATCGGAGAATAATTAGAATAATTGAGTTCTACCTTTTGATAACTTCGGTGGTAGTTTCTGAAGCTAACTGGAGCTAGGGGGATTCGAACCTCCATTATCAAGAGGAAGGGATAGATAGAGTGGATAGGGTTGCCCCATTAAACATATAGACATAGCGGTGTTTGTATGTTACTATTGGTGGTAAGAGAAAGCGATGGGGACGACTCTGAAGCGTACTACTATATTTCTGACTCCCGAACAGCATGAGCAATTGCGCCGCATTGCCTTTGAGAGAAGGACGTCAATGGCCCAACTAATTCGTGATGTAACTATCGAGGTTCTTAAGCGTTGTAAAGGAACGGATAAGGATGGTAAAAATCGGGGCGAGTGGATTTGAACCACCGGCCTCAGCGTCCCGAACGCTGCGCGCTACCAGACTGCGCTACGCCCCGTCCGCAGACTATTATAGGTGGATTTTCTTTCTTCGGCAAGGGTGGTAAACTAAAAAGTCGTTCTGAATGGAAGTGGCAGGAGAGCTAAAGAAGAGAGAATGGGGTTACTAAATTGAAATACTGCGTGCTGATAATCGATGGTGCTGCCGGCTTACCGCTGCCTGAACGTGGGGGCAAGACCTGCCTGGAGCTGGCACATACTCCCAACCTGGATGTCATGACGCCGGAAGGCAGCTTGGGACTGGTGCGCACCGTGCCCTTGGGAATGGAGCCTTCCAGCGCTGCCGCCTGTATGTCGGTGTTCGGTTATGACCCGCAGGTCTACTACCAGGGTCGGGCAGGTATTGAAGCGAAAAGTATGGGTATTCCGATTGGTGCTGGCGAGGTCGTTTTCCGCTGTAACCTGGTATCGGTGCGTGATGGCAGGATGCGGGACTACAGCGCCGGGCATATTACCACCGATGAGGCGCAGTCACTTATCGATGCTTTGAATGCCAGTCTGGGTAATGACCGGATTGTTTTTTACCCCGGTGTCAGCTACCGGCATATCTGTAAGCTCAAAGGATATGAGGAGACCCTTCTGGCTAACTGTACCCCTCCGCATGATATTCCGGGTAAGCCGATTGCTAAGTTTCTGCCTCGTGGTCGGGGAAGCGACCTGTTGCGTGACCTGATGGAGCGTTCAGAGGCGGTACTACGGGAGCATCCGGTTAATATCGAGCGGGAGGCCCGTGGTGAAGCTCCGGCAACTATGCTCTGGCTCTTCTGGGGTAGCAGCCAGGCGCCCGATATGCCGGCTTTCCGGCAGGTTTATGGTCTTGAGGCCACGGTAACATCGGCGGTGGATGTCATCCGGGGTCTGGCGCAGATGGTGGGGGTAGGAGTGCTGGATATTACCGGTGTGACCGATGGGATGGATAATGATTTCGCCACCCAGGCAATCGGTGCGCTGGCAGCACTGGAGAGGTATGACCTGGTCATCATCCATGTTGAGGCGACGGATGAGGCGGGACACTCCGGCTCGATTGACGAGAAAGTAGAGGCTATCCAGAGAGTGGACAGGGAGATTGTCCGCCAGCTCCGTTCCTGGCGCAGAGGTTCTCTGCGGGTGTTAGTTATGCCTGACCACCCGACACCGATTAAAACGCAGACTCATAGTCCTGAGCCGGTCCCCTTTCTGCTGTGGGGGCCGGGTTTTGTCGCTAACGGCGCCAGCCGATTTACTGAAGCTGAAGCTGGCAAAAGGGGCTTGTTTATTGACCCTGGGTATAGTATTATGGGCAGATTGATAGGAAAAAGTTAAGAAGAAATGGCTTTAATTGTTCAGAAATATGGCGGCTCATCGGTGGCTGATGCCGAGCGGATTAAGAATGTGGCCCGCCGTATACTGGCCACTAAAGATAAAGGTAACCAAGTAGTGGTGGTTGTTTCGGCAATGGGGGATACGACCGATGAGCTAATTCAGCTGGCTTATCAGGTTGCCAGGCAACCCGGTGAGCGGGAGCTGGATGTTCTGTTATCCACCGGTGAGCTTGTGGCCAGCACTCTGCTGGCAATGGCCCTCCGGGAAATGGGCTGCGCGGCCATCAGTCTCAGTGGCGCCCAGGCAGGAATCAGGACTGACGCTAATCACAGTCAGGCACGTATCCTGAAAATTGACACCAAACGGGTGGTTACGGAACTGAAGAAGGGGAATGTTGTTATCGTTGCCGGTTTTCAGGGGATTACCGAGGAGATGGATGTAACCACTCTGGGGCGGGGTGGTTCGGATACCACGGCCGTAGCTCTGGCCGCCAGCCTCGGGGCAAAGGTATGTGAAAGGTACACCGATGTCGAGGGGATTTATACCGCTGACCCTCGTTTGGTGGCTGAGGCGCAGCGGCTGGATGAAATTAGCTATGAGGAGATGTTAGAGCTAGCCACTTACGGGTCCAAGGCAATCCACCCCCGGGCGGTTGAGCTGGGGGAGCTATTTAATATTCCTATTCTGGTAGCCTCCAGCTTTACGGATAAGCCGGGCACATTAATTCATGGAGAGGAATCTATGGAAGTAAGAAATAAGGTGAGGAGCATAGCGCATGACCTGGATGTGGCTAAGATAACCGTGGTCGGTGTTCCCGACCGCCCGGGTATTGCCGCTACTCTCTTTGTCGCATTAGCCAAAGCCAATATTAGCGTTGACACTATTGTGCAGAATGCCAGTATCAGTAATATTACTGATTTAACCTTTACCGTGGCTAAAGGCCAGCTCGGTAAAGCGATGGCAGTGGTGGAACCAATCGCCAGGTCCATCGGTGCCAGGGAGTGTGTCAGCGATGCCAAGCTGGGCAAGGTTAGTGTTATCGGTACCGGGATGCAGAATGCCCCGGGTTATGCTGCCAGGATGTTTGAGGCGCTCAGCGGGCAGGGCATAAATATTCAACTGATTACCACCTCGGAGATAAGGATAACCTGTATTATCGAGGAGTCCAGGGTTAAGGATGCCGTGCGTGCTTTACACCGGGTATTTGAGCTGGATACCTAAGCCAGTCTTGTTTACTAAGCCAGGCTAAAATAGAGAGAAATTACAGAGAGGAATCAGGGGATGTCATATCAGGAAGAAGAAGAGACCAGGTTAAAACGCCAGTCCAGCAAGCAGGCAATAGCTCTGGCAATGGAGGGTCGGTGGGATGAGGCAGTGGCCACGAATAAGAGTCTGCTGGAGCACTTCCCGAACGATGTCGATGCTTACAATCGATTGGGTCGAGCTTATGTGGAGCTGGGAGAATATTCTCTAGCTAGGCAAGCTTACCAGAAGGCGCTAGAATTTGACCCTTATAATACTATCGCTCAGAAGAATTTTAATCGACTGTCCCATGTGGATGAGACAAAGGCCAGTGCCGAGGGTGATTTGCAGAAAGTTGAGCCGCAGCAGTTTATCGAAGAGGTAGGTAAGGCGGGCGTGGTGAATCTTTATCGTTTGGCACCACCGTCGGTCCTGGCCAGAACGGTGGCTGGTGGCCGGGTAAATTTGAGGGTAGAAGGGGCCAATTTGATTGCGGAGAATATCCGGGGGGAGTATCTGGGACAGGTTGCGCCAAAACACGGGCAACGACTGGTCAAGTTGAGGGAAGGGGGCAATAAGTATGCCGCGGCTATCATTAGTTCAGCCGAGAATGCCGTCAGGGTCATTATTAGAGAGGTGTATCAAAGCCCCGGTCAGGCGGGGCGTCTTTCCTTTCCACACAAGGAGGCGGAGAGTTTCCGGCCTTATGTTGCCGATAGAATCGGCGATAGAATAATCAGGCGTGAGCTTGAAGAATATGAACAGGCGGTGCCTGAAGAGCCTAACTACACCATAATCGGCGGAGAGGATACGGAAATATTATCTGAAGAAACTGCCGATATCGATGATGAAGTCGATAACGAGGAATAGGAGGTTTAACCCAGATGGTTTTAGGTAAGACCAGGCCGATAAAAATAGAAGACGAAATGCGTAGCTCTTACCTTGACTACGCCATGAGTGTCATTGTCTCCCGGGCTTTACCTGATGTCCGGGACGGGCTAAAGCCGGTACAGCGGCGCATTCTTTACGCCATGAACGGCATGGGGATGAGCCACACCAGCTCTTATAAGAAGAGCGCCCGTATCGTCGGCGAGGTGCTGGGCAAGTATCACCCCCATGGTGACACCTCCGTTTATGATGCCATGGTGCGTATGGCGCAGGATTTCTCGATGCGCTATATCCTGGTCGGGGGGCAGGGTAACTTCGGCAGTATGGACAACGACCCGCCGGCAGCAATGCGCTACACCGAGGCCCGCCTGACCGAGATTGCCGAACAGATGCTG
>JACPSA010000140.1 GCA_016193545.1 Chloroflexota bacterium | reverse complement strand
GGCTTCCACCGAGGTACTCAGTTAAAATGGAAAGCCAGGCATTGGCAGCAACACTGGATGAATTAGGAGTGACATCACCGGTAGATATCGTAGCCTGGTCTTACGGCGCGCTGATTACACTGGATTACGCGCTAGACCATCAAGACAAGGTACGCTCTCTGGTACTTATTGAGCCCCCGGCCATATGGGTACTGCTGGCACTGGGTAAACCAGATACCGAGGCGGAGCAGAATATGGCTGTGCTGCGAACTTTACACGGTGATATCTCGGAAGACAAGCTAGAACAGTTCCTGTGTGCCGTAGGTTTCTGTCCACCAGGACAATCGCCTCGCCAACTTCCTCAGTGGCCACTGTGGGTGCAATATCGTCAAGCGCTGCGAAATAGCCCTGCCGTTTTGAAACACAACGATGACCCTAAGCGTTTGCGCGCCTTTCAGAAATCGGTGCTGCTGGTAAAGGGTACTGGCTCGGCAAAGTTCCTGCATCAGATTATCAATATACTGGCTACCCAGCTTCCTCATACGAAGGTAGCAGAGATGCCCGCCGGGCACGCCCCACAAATTGTCTCGATGGAACGTTTTCTGGAGCTGATGACCAAGTTCCAGGCTGGAGTGCCAGCATAGCCTTCTGGCTAAGGAAGCCCCAGTTACTTCTCCAGCATCCCTTTCATAGGCTTCCAATAGTAGTCACGCCAGCCCTGACTTACATCCTGATAGCTTTCCTCAGGAACGCCAGTCTGCGTGAAGGTTAGGCGGGTGCTGCCATCAATTTCTTTCAGGGAAAAAGTGGCTCTGGAATAATGTCCTACAGGCCAATCATTGAGACGCCATGACTGGACAATTTTCTCATCCGGGACTAGTTCCAGGTTGATGCCCTCAAGGTCGCCGTCCCAAACAGTAAACTTGCCACCGATTTTACGGCTGATACTGGCTTTGCTGCCGGTAAATTCAGAGTGCCTTTTTGAATCCATTAACGCTTCATAGACTTCATGACGGCTTGCCTTGAAAGTTGCCGCCTGCCGTATGGTTTTAGTCTTCATCTTTTCACCTCACTTTCTTAAATTGCTCGTAGCCGGGGCAGAGTTCCTGCAACATGCACTCATGGCAGAGAGGGCGTATTGCCTTACACATTTTCCTGCCGTGTTCAATCATCAGCACATGAAACCTGTAGACATCCTCGGGTAGAACCAGGTCTTCAAGAACTGTGTGAGCTTTTTCCACTGATGCCTTATCATCGATAAGCCCCAGCCTCCTGGAGACACGGAAGATGTGCGTATCTACGGGAAGGGCGGGTTTGCCTAAAGAGAAGAGGAGAACGCAATTGGCCGTTTTGGTACCCACTCCGGGCAACTGCTTCAGCCAATCTCTGGCTTCATCCAGGGAAAGTTGATTCAGAAAATCGAGTTCAATTTTTCCGTGTTTCACCCTTATTTCATTCAGCGCCTGCTTGATGCGTTTCGCCTTGATGTCCCCCAACCCCCCACCCCTGATAGAGAACGCAATATGGCCAACATCGGCATCAGCCATGTCCTCCCAATCAGGAAAAACGGAGCCAAGAGCCTGAAAAGTCCGGTGCGAGTTTATATCCGAGGTATGTTGCGAAAGAATAGTCTGGACTAAGGTTGCCACCGGCCTGTGGTCTGGCTGCCAGCATTGCTCGCCATATTCGCCGGTCAGTAAAGTAATGATGCGGTTGATGTGCCTTTTAGTCATATATCATTGATGTTACCAACTAATATGATGGGAGGTTATAGAAAAGATTCTGCCCGGCCCGTCGGGCTTGGAATGCAGGGAAGTTCCAGGTATTGCCCCCTTAGTCGTGCTCAGGTTAGCTGAAGTAAAGTCTCCAGTATTTTCACGGAGTCTCTGACAAAGTCAGGACAGGCAGATGTGAATAGCTTTTTGTCGCGCGCTTCAGCAACACCTTCAGGCATACTGATATCACAACCAAGCAGCTCTTTGCACGTCAGTGAGTCATGAAGTGTCTTGAACCTTTGATTGAACTCCCGCACAAGTTCATAGGTTCTATCTATGCTTGTGCGGGGATTGTCAGGTAATATTTCCTGTGCCAATCCCAATACCATATAGGCGCCGGTGACGGCCCCACATGTGTTACCGGTACGCCCCATACCACCACCAAATCCCATTGCCACTTTAAGGGCCTTATCCCGGTCAAGCCCCAATTCTTCACAGAAAACTGAGACCTCTGACTGAGCACAGTTAATGCGATGTTCAGTCATTAATGCAGCAGCACTCTTAGATTTATTCACAATATTCCATTATAGAGTGCTGTTGAAATTGCTGCAAGTGGAACTGAGAGGACAATACCTTGAACCGAAAAGGTCCCCTGGTTGTCCCCAGCTGTGAGCAAACTATAGTTGAAGGTAATCTATCATCATTTATCCCCACCAACAACGAGGAATGAGTAGTAAGCTCGGGATTCATTCCTTGACTTCCAAGAAACATTTACTTAAAATACGACTTAAGTCGTATTCACGCACCACCAGCGTAGTTAGAATAATGGATTAAATCATTTCGGCAGCAACATTTTTCTGCCTGGTGATCAGCGGCTTTTATCAGTTTGAAAGAGGTGCGCGACGTAGTGTCTTCCCTCAAATCAATTGTGCCATCGGGTAAGGTCACCCGCCTCAGACTCTTTGCCTTGGTCATTTTCTGTTTGCTGACAGTCGTGGTTTCTTTCTCTACCCTCGCCTACGCGGCGACGCCCGCCGAGCAAGGGCAGGCAATCTTCCAACAGAAGTGCCAGGGCTGCCACACTATCGGCAGCGGGCGTCTAGTGGGGCCAGACCTTAAGGGAGTTATCGCCACTCGTGATAGGGATTGGCTGGTGAGTTTTATCACCACTCCCGACAAACTCATCGGCCAGGGCGACCCGATTGCTCGAGAAATTGTTCAGCAGTACGGTTTGCCCATGCCGAACCTGGGTATTACCGAGGAAGATGCTCAAGCGATACTGGTTTATATCGAAGCTCAGTCAGCAGGGGGAAAGCCTGCTCCTACTCCTACACAAACTACTATTGCAACTCCGACAACAGTAAGCGTGAACACGGCTACCGGCAAAGACCTGTTTACCGGTAAGCTAGCTCTCAAGAATGGGGGGCCAGCTTGTTTAAGTTGCCATAATGTCAGCGCTATCGGGGTTATCGGTGGGGGGACGGTAGGTAAAGACCTGACCACTGCCTATTCTAACTTTGGTGAGACGGGAATCACCTCCATTTTGAAGACTACACCGTTCCCGATGATGAAAGAGATTTACACTGCGAAACCACTCACCGACGAAGAAATTACGGGAGTGACCACTTTTCTGAAAGAAGCCAGCAGTGCCCCATCAACCACATACCAAAACCCCGGCCTTTTCTTTATTATCGGCGGGGTTGCGGCACTGCTGATTATCGGGATATTCCAGTGGCTCTGGCGGGGGCGGCTCGCCGGTGTTCGTCGCCCCTTAGTTAAAGGAGGCTCCTAATGAGCTGGATTCAGGATATCGTTAACCCGCAACAGCGGCAGTGGGAAGATTTCTATCGTAACCGCTGGCAGTACGATAAAATTGTACGCAGCACTCACGGTGTCAACTGCACCGGGGGCTGCTCATGGCAGGTATATGTCAAGAATGGCATCATCACCTGGGAGACACAGGCACTGGACTATCCGGACTTCGACAAATGCCTGCCGCCCTACGAGCCGCGAGGCTGCCAGAGAGGTATCTCCTTTTCCTGGTATATTTACAGCCCCATCAGAGTAAAATATCCCTATATTCGCGGGGTCCTTGCCGATGCCTGGCGGACAGCCCGCCAGGGTTATGCCGACCCGGTAGATGCCTGGAAGGCCGTTGTTGAAAATGCTGATACCCGCACCAGCTATCAGAAGGCCAGAGGTAAGGGCGGTCTGCGGCGCACCACCTGGGAGGAAGCCCTCGAAATCATTACCGCCTCGATGATTTACACGGCGAAGAAATACGGACCTGACCGCGTCGCCGGCTTCTCGCCTATCCCGGCGATGTCTTACTTAAGCTACGGAGGCGGCTCGCGGCTGCTTCAGCTTTTCGGCGGGGTTAACCTCAGCTTTTATGACTGGTATAGCGATCTGCCCCCAGCCTCTCCGGAGATATGGGGTGAGCAGACCGATGTCCAGGAAAGCGCCGATTGGTACAACGCTAAATATATCGTTTCGATGGGTTCGAACCTGAACATGACCCGCACCCCCGATGTCCACTTTATCTCCGAAGCGCGCTATCAGGGGGCAAAATTCACCGTGCTTGCTCCCGACTTCAGCCAGGTGGCTAAGTATGCCGACTGGTGGGTGCCGGTCAATGCCGGTCAGGACGGCGCTTGTTGGATGGCAGTAAATCACGTCATCCTGAAAGAGTTTTACGCTGAGCGTCAGGTGCCTTACTTCGTGGATTATATTAAAAAATACACCGATTCCCCGCTTCTGGTGACGTTAGAAAAGAAAGGGGACGGCTATCATGCCGGTCAGTTGCTTCGCGCCAATACAACAGGCAGATATCAGAATGTTGAGAACGGCGACTGGAAGTTCCTGGTCTATGACAAGAAGTCCGCTGAGCCGAGGATGCCCAAGGGCAGTATCGGCGCCCGCTGGGCGAAACAGGATATGGGCAAGTGGAATCTGGAGATGAAAGACGGCGTCGATAATACCGAACTCGACCCGGCTCTCAGCTTTGTTGACAACAATGACGAAGTTCTACCAGTGAAGTTTACCGATTTCGAATCAAAAAAGAATTCTATCCGTGGCGTCCCGGTAAAATACCTGCAGACTGAGCAGGGGCGCATCACCGTGACGACAGTTTTCGACCTGATGATGGCACGGTTCGGCGTGTCCCGCGGTCTCAACGGCGATTATCCGGCCGGTTATGACGACGATAAGTCTTACACTCCGGCCTGGCAGGAAAAGTTCACCGGTATCAGTAAGGAGACGATAATTCAATTTGCCCGTGAATTCGCCGGCACAGCCGAGAAAACCAACGGTAAATGCACCATCATCATCGGCGCCGGCATCAATCACTGGTACCATAATAACCTGATTTACCGCTCTTGCATTACCTCGCTGATGCTGGGCGGCTGTATCGGCGTCAACGGTGGCGGCCTGGCACATTATGTAGGACAGGAGAAGCTGGCCACCGTCGCTCCCTGGTCCTCGATTGCCTTCGCCAACGATTGGTCGGCCCCACCTCGCCTCCAGAATAGCCCCTCCTATTACTATGTTCATACCGACCAATGGCGCTACGAGGGTAATTTCAGTAAATACCAGCCTTTACCGGAGGGGAACGCCCTGTCTAATAGCCACACTATGGATATGCAGGTTAAGGCAGTGCGCCAGGGGTGGCTGCCCTTTTACCCCCAGTTTAATCGGAACTCATTTACCCTGGTGGAAGACGCTAAGAAAGCCGGCGCTAAAACAGACGAAGAGATTGTTAAGTGGGTAGTCGAGCAGCTCAAGAGCAAAAAGCTGCGTTTTGCTGTGGAAGACCCGGACTCGCCGGAAAATTGGCCCAGAATGTGGCTTGTCTGGCGGGGCAACGCTCTCATGTCCAGTGCCAAGGGACACGAGTACTTCCTGAAGCACTATCTGGGCACACATACCAATATCAATGCACAGGAGCAGGCTGAAGAAGCTATCCACGAAGTGGAGTGGCACCCCCGGGCGCCGGAAGGTAAGCTCGACCTTATGGTAGACATCAACTTCCGTATGGATACCACGGCTCTCTACTCCGACATCATTTTACCCACGGCCACCTGGTATGAAAAGGATGACCTTAACTCAACCGACCTGCACACTTACATGCATCCTCTTTCCAAGGCAGTCTCGCCGTGCTGGGAGGCGAAGAGCGATTGGGACATCTTCAGGTCTCTTGCCCAGAAATTCAGCGAACTGGCCCGTAAGCATTTCCCTCAGCCTCAAAAAGAGGTCGTCTGCGTGCCCCTCCAGCACGATACCATCGATGAAATCGCCCAACCTAAAATCAAAGACTGGGCTAAGGGAGAGTGCGAGCCGATACCCGGCAAGACAATGCCCCATCTCAGAATCGTGGAAAGGGATTACGCTAATCTCTACAACCGCTTCATTTCCTACGGACCGCTAGCCCGGCAGAATGGCATCGGCGCCCACGGCGTCCATTTGGATATCAAGGATTTCTACGATACCCTGCTGGAGACCCGTCCCTTTCAGGAATGGAACGGCCGGAAATACCCTTCCCTTTACGAAGCTAAAGACGCAGCCAATGTGATTCTCTACCTGGCTCCGGAAACTAACGGGGAAGCTGCCTACCGTGCCTTTGAGGAAGAGGAAAAGAGGGTAGGACTACCCCTGGCTGACCTGGCTAAAGACGAACGCGGACATCTGGTTGATTTCTTAAATATCCAGGCTCAACCGTCCCGTTTGCTGACCAGCCCCTGCTGGTCAGGCATTATTAATGGCGGACGCGCCTACTCCCCATTTTGTATCAATGTCGAACGCCTGGTACCCTGGCGCACCCTGACTGGCCGCCAGCAGTTCTACCAGGACCACGAACTGTATCTCGCTTTCGGGGAACACCTGCCGACATACAAATCGAATCCGGACCCCAGGGTGTGGGGGGATTTCACACTGACCAAACCGGATGACAAGAGTATTATGTTAAATTACTTGACGCCGCACGGAAAGTGGCACATACACTCGACCTACTATGACAACGAACTGATGCTGACCCTTTCCCGTGGTATCGAGCCTTTCTGGATTAACGAGACAGATGCCAAGACAATCGGCGTCAAGGATAATGACTGGGTAGAGATTTATAACGACCACGGTGTGGTGGTAACCAGGGCCGTGATTAGCGCCCGAATTCCCAAGGGCACCTGTCTGCTCTATCACTCGCCGGAGCGAACCATCTCGGTGCCCAAATCGCCGCTGAGGGGCAACCGCCGCGCCGGCGGGCATAACAGCCTGACACGGGTCCGACTTAAGCCGGTGCTGATGGCGGGTGGCTACGGCCAGTTTACTTATGCCTTTAACTACTGGGGCCCGACGGGCATCAACCGTGATACCTATATTTTGGTGCGTAAACTTGAGGGAGAACCGGTCTGGTAGAAGGAGACTGATATGGATGTCCGAGCCCAACTTTCTATGGTTTTTCATCTGGATAAATGCATAGGTTGCCACACCTGCAGCCTTGCCTGCAAGAACGTGTGGACTTCACGTGAAGGCGCCGAATACATGTGGTGGAACAATGTTGAGACTAAACCTGGCACCGGCTACCCCACATTATGGGAAGACCAGACTAAATACAGGGGTGGCTGGGAGATGAAAGGAAAATCCCTCCGCCCAAGAATGGGCCGCCGGACTGGTATGCTGACCAACCTCTTTTTCAATCCCTTCCTGCCCAGTATGGATGATTACTATGAGCCGTGGACATATCAGTACGGGCATCTTTTCACAGCACCCCAGGCTGACGACCAGCCGACGGCAAGAGCGATATCAAAAGTAACCGGGAAATTCATGGACGTCGAGGCCGGCCCGAACTGGGATGACGATATGAGCGGCTCATCCGTCTATGCCCGGAACGATATTAACCTGAGTGAACTAACTGACGCCGAACGCGAGGCACTCTTCCGTCTGGAACAGATGATGTTCTTCTACATCCCACGTATCTGCAATCACTGCCTCAACCCGGGCTGCGTTGGCGTCTGCCCCAGCGGGGCTATTTACAAGCGTGCCGAAGACGGAATTGTTCTGGTCAGCCAGGAGAAGTGCCGCGGCTGGCGCTTCTGCGTCAGTGGCTGCCCTTACAAGAAGACCTATTATAACTGGCAGACAGGAAAATCAGAGAAGTGTATCCTGTGCTATCCCCGCGTGGAAACAGGGCAAGCGCCGGCCTGTTTCCACACTTGTGTTGGCCGCATCCGTTACATGGGCGTTTTGCTCTACGACGCCGAGCGTATCGAGGAAGTGGCCAAGACTCCTGACGCCGGGCTGGTTGAAGCCCAGCGCAGCCTTATTCTCGACCCGAATGATGCCAAGGTAATTGCGGCAGCCCGTAAGAACGGCATCGGTGATGACTGGATTGCTTCGGCTCAGAAATCGCCCACCTACAAGTTCGTTAAGCAATGGGGTATCGCTCTGCCCCTCCACATTGAATTCCGGACGCTGCCAATGCTGTTTTACGTACCGCCGCTATTGCCAATGCTGGCTTCGACCCAAAACGGTAGTTATGACCTGGGCAACAGCGACTTCTTTGGCAACGTAGAAAAATTCCGGGTGCCGATGAAATATATGGCCCGTCTGTTTTCAGCGGGTAATGAAGAAATCATTAAGAACGCCTTGAAAAAATTGTTAGCGGTGCGAGCCCACAAGCAGGCTCAGTCGGTCGGCAATCTCAGCGTGGAGAAGGCGTCAGCCTCGCTGGCGGAGGCCGGCTGCAACGCTGATGAAGCCGAAGCAATATTCCGCTTGACGGCTCTGCCCCGTTTTGAAGACCGCTTTGTTTTACCGCCCTACCATCGGGAAGAAGTTATCGGGCTTGATATTGAGCCTATTAAACAGATGGGTCAGGTGGGACTTGGTTTCAACCAACCGCCCAGGCGAGGACCGTAATGCTAAGCCAGGAAAATAGACAGCTGTGCCAGCTTTTTGCCGATATGCTTGACTACCCGGGTAGCGGGCTGCGTCAGGCGGCAAAAAGCTGCGCCATTCAACTGAAAAACTCGTCCCCCGGCATCGCCGAACCGGCTCGGTCATTTGCTGACTTCGTTAACAGCCAGAGTCTGGAATCGCTGGAAGAGCTTTACACCCAGACCTTTGATATCACGCCGGCGACGAGCCTCTACCTGGGCTACCACCTCTTCGGTGAGACACCCAAGCGGAGCGAATTTCTCATCAAACTGACCGAAGCTTACCAAGCTCATTCTTTTTCATCCGGCATCGAGTTAGCCGACCATTTAGGCATAATGCTCCGCTTTCTCAGTGTGGCAGAAGATACCGAATTCAGTCTGCCCCTTCTTGAGGAATGCATCTTGCCTACCTTGGAAAAAACAGAGAAAGAACTTAAGAAGAATAATAGCGAATATGCGTTGGTTATCGAACCGCTCCGGACATTTCTGCGTCAAGTAACCAACAAGCTGGCCAAGATGGGAGGTGCCGCCAATGCTTGAGACATTTCTGTTCGGTGTCTTTCCGTATGTCGCTACTGTCGTGATGGTAGTCGGGCTGATATGGCGCTATACTACCAACCAGTTCAGCTATTCCACCGTCTCCTCCCAATTTCTGGAGAACCGCCAGTTATTCTGGGGGTCGGTGCCCTGGCATTACGGCATCATCCTGGTATTGCTGGCTCATCTGGTCGGCGTCGTCTTCCCGGACGGGGTGCAAGCTGTTAACGGCGTCCCTTTACGCCTCTATATTCTGGAGGGTACCGCCTTTGCCCTGAGTCTCACATTGCTAGTTGGACTGATTGTGCTGATGTTGCGGCGTGGCATCTCAGCCAATGTCCGTGTTATGACCTCTCCTATGGATGTGGTGCTGCTGTTTGTCTTGCTGGCTCAGGTAGTTACCGGAATTATAACGGCTGTCTTTTACCGCTGGGGTTCAGCCTGGTTCATCCAGACGGCAACCCCCTATTTCTGGTCGCTATTCACTCTATCACCGAAGGTAGAGTATATGACGGCACTGCCGTTACTCTCCAAACTGCACGCCATTAACTTCTTCATTCTGGTAGCTCTGTTCCCGTTCAGCCGCCTGGTGCACATGCTTTCAGTGCCTCTGGCTTATCTCTGGCGGCCCTACCAGATAGTGATGTGGCACCGCCGCCAAACTAGAGACAGGGTGAGCGGACTCTGAAATGAGTCTTAAGGAGAGTCTAAGAAAAGGAGCGGCAGAGCTTTTCCCCGGTTACTTCGCCCTGGTGATGGCGACGGGCATTATCTCGATCGCCGCTTACCTGCTCGGCATCGTCTGGTTGGGTTGGGTACTCTTCTATATCAATATCGTCTTCTTTGTAATCCTCTGGTTGCTGACCATCATCCGCCTGATTCGCTATTCCACCAGACTGCTGGCAGACCTCAAGGACTATGCCCGTGGCCCCGGGTTTTTCACGCTAATTGCCGGGACTAGCATTTTGGGCAATCAGTTTGTGATTCTGGCCAAAAACCTGACGGCTTCAATTTTTCTCTGGATTTTCGTAACCATCCTCTGGTTTACTCTTATCTACGCCTTCTTTACCGCCGTCACGACGCATGAGCACAAGCCAGACCTCGAACACGGCATCCATGGTGGTTGGCTGGTCATCGTTGTTGCCACACAATCGGTGTCCATTTTAGGTACTCTCATCGCCTACAAATTCGGCATCTGGCAGGAACCACTTCTCTTTTTCGCCTTTAGCCTGTTCCTTCTGGGCTGTATGCTTTACATAGTACTGATATCACTAATTTTTTACCGCCTGGTCTTTTTTCACCTGGCCCCAGAGGCTCTTACCCCACCTTACTGGGTTAATATGGGTGCGGTGGCAATTACTACCCTCGCCGGTGCCCGGCTCATCTTGACAGCCCCTCAATGGAGCTTCCTGCAAGAAACGCTTCCATTCATTAAAGGTTTTACCTTATTCTTTTGGTCAACCGCCACCTGGTGGCTAATTCTACTCCTAATACTTGGGGTATGGCTCCATCTTTACAGACGTTTCCCTCTGCGCTACAACCCACAGTATTGGAGCATGGTCTTCCCACTCGGTATGTACACCACCAGCACCCTCGTCTTTGCCCAGGCTACCAAGTTATCTTTTTTGGAACTTGTTCCCAGATATTTTTTCTATGCCGCCTTATTAGCCTGGATAATTACTAGCTGGGGATTAATTCGTACTATAAAGCGTATTTTCACAAGCCGATAAGTTGGATGCAATAAATTAGAGCTACCGGGAGCACGCGTTGCCATTAAAATCATTCAAGTTCGATAAGTGGGAGATGGGGGGCGCCCTCGGTGACCTCGGTACTCTGCTGCCGCTTACTCTCAACCGCATTAACCCAGCGAGTGTCTTCCTGGTGGTGGGACTGACCTACGCCCTGAGCGGCCTCTTCCAGAGGTCCTGTATTTCTTTACATTCAAAGAAGTCTAAGGTATAATAATATCCAAACTGAATAGTGTTAGGGGTGCCGTTTTAGGCTGAGAGTTCCTGATTGTATCGGGACAACCCTTTGAACCTGATTTGGGTAATTCCAACGTAGGAAAGTGAAATTGAGAGCTTACCTACGGGTAAGCT
>JACPSA010000139.1 GCA_016193545.1 Chloroflexota bacterium | reverse complement strand
CACCCATCCACCGGGTGTGCTTCTCGAATGTAGACCACTAGAAACTGCACACGGTCGTGATAGCGCAAATGGAGGTCGTGGAGACTCACGGTCCCCCTTACGTAGGGCGGTCAGGTGTAGCTACCAAAAATCAATACTACCGGCTTTTGGTCTCGGAAGCTGGACAGACGGACAGGATTCTCACCGTTGGCATCACAAAGTTTGAAATCCGGGGCAACGTCCCCGACCTTCGGCGCAAGGGCGTCATGCTTCTTCTGCCAGGCCCTGTTCCGTTTTCGGTATTTCATTGCATCCAGTACCATATTACACCTCCTAACGCTTCGTCAGCGCTCACGTCTTGATTCATTAGCGGACTTGCTTGTCTTTCTGGAGTTCATTCGTCTCTGACCAACATCATGTCTCGGCTGTTTTCTGTAACCCCGCTCTATCCAGGATGACTATCTTCTTCTTACCCAGTTCTACAAGTCCTTGCGCCTGCAGGCGCTTGAGCACGTTGGTCACTGTCTCACGGTAGAGACCGGTGGCATCGGCCAGCTCCTGATGGGTTAGCCCGGATAGCTCTGATGTCCCCTGTGCCAGTCGCAGAATAGCCCGGCTCACCCTGGCCGCAGCATTCTGGAAAGTTGCCTCCTCTAGCCTGGTTCGAGTTTCCTCCAACCGCCGGCTCAGATTATCAACCAGTCTTAAAGCCACCTGAGGTTTCTCCAATAGGAGCCTCTCCATATCTCCGCGGCTCAGCACACAGATGAGCGAATCCTCAACTGCCTCGGCAAATGCCTGATGCATGCTTTGCGCGGTTAGCGGCATCTCACCAAAGAAAGTCCCCGGGCCTATGGTCTCGACTATAAGACGTTTCCCTTCAGAGGTGAGAGTGTAGACCTGGACCTTACCCTTCTTGAGCAGGAACAGGACTTCAGCTCCTTCCTCGGGACGGTAAAAGATATATCCCTTTTTACAGGTAATCATGTTCACCATTCCCCCTATTGCGTGCATCTCATCCTGACTTAGGTCACAGAATATATCAACCTTGGAGAGAAGGTGAAGTTTGAGTGAGGACTCTTCTCCGGGCGCAAGTCCAGAGGGTAACGAATTGCCTTTATCCATGGTTTCCTCCTTTACCCTGGCCGAATGAAGTTATCTTTGATACTAGCTCTTCCAGCCGCGGATTTCCCAAGAATAGCAGGCAGCCGTCAAGAAAATAGGACGGCGTGGCCGGAATATCGGGCAGGTCACCATCAGCGACCTCATCAATCACTGTCATGATTACCTGAAGACCCGGCAGGCTCTGCTCGATTTCTCCAGCCAGTCTCGCTGCCTCTTTGTAGCCGAAGCAATGCTTGCCCACGTACACCTCCAGCAGGTTCATTGAATGCCTCCGTTTATCTTTTTATCTTTTCGATTGCTCTGGCATTCATCATATTATCTCATAAATCACCCCTCTGTTTGTAATCTGGATTACAGAAAAGCCCCTAAAACAAGCGGTAGACTGGTACCAGTTCAGCTTCACTCCCTTTGGCAAAGTATAGAAAAGGAGGACAAGACAATGAGCAAGATGTGCCCGGTTTGCAAAGTCAAAAAACCAGGATTGTGCATCCACGAAAAGATAATGCTGGGTATGATGGGGGTAGCAGTGGTGGTTGTGGTCCTGATTCTAGTTTTCTAAATATCAAGCGTGGAAGGAGGTTATCATAATGTGTTTTATTACTTGGCTGGTGGAGCGGCTTTTCATCAAACTAGGCTGGCTTAAGGAATCTGATGCTGGTGATGGGTGCGGGCTACCAGCGGTCAAAGTGAACTACTCTCAGGGGGGACAAAGGAATGAACAACAAGCAAGTAGTTCTCCGTTCGACGTCTTCTTCCGCTGATAATGAAAAGGTGAAAGAGTGTCTTTCACAAAAAGGAGGGGTAATTCAGATGAATATGACGAGAATAAAAAGGCTCTTAGCACAACAAAAGATAATAATGGGGTTAACAGGTATGATGGTCGGTGTTCTTCTTTTGTCCAGTTGCGGAGTGAGCAAGACGGAGGTTGCCTCTAAAGACCAGGAAATCGCTAATTTACGTGCTCAACTGACGACTGTTCAACAGGATGCCAAATACTGGACGCAGCTTTCTACCATATTCATGCCGGTAGAACTACGTTCGATGACCGACCACAAGGCATTTATGACACCCGGTGGGTTAATCCTGGCGCTACATTTTGACAACATGGACCTGAGTAAGGCGCAGAACCTGAACTGGGTCGCCATCGGAGTCCCCGGAAACTATTCCAAGCAGGACCAGGAGCGTATTGAGAAGCTGTATGGCAAGGGCTTCACCCATTTCCATGACCTGATGGCGGACACTCATGGCGGCCAGCCGGGCGCAGATGGTGTTTGGTTCATGCATGTGGCAGTAAGGGAATTCGACGCACCGTGGGGGGCGGTAAAGCCGGGTGTGGATGATAAGTTTATGCCGACGCTGGCTCCGGATGTCCCCTAGCTTTGGGCATAACCTATTGGGATTGTTGAAGAAGGAGGACGGATGAGCAGCGTGCCTAAGAAGCTGACGACGGTGTTAGCCCCGATTTTTGGGGCGGGAGCAATAGGAGTTTGCCCTTTATGCTGGGCAGGCTCGGCGTCGGCGCTTACTTATCTCGGTCTCGCTGGTGTTATACCGTACTGGCGGTGGATTGGCTTTGCTCTTATTGGTCTGGGCATAGTCGGATTCATACTTGACTATCGTTCCCACGGGAAACCGTACCCTCTAATCATGCTAACCATGGGTGTCGTTCTCGTGCAGGTGGGGACGAACGTTTTTGTCGGCGGCGATTTCCCGGGCTGGCTAATCTGGGGCACTGGTGCGGTGTTGGTAGTCGCCGCCATTGTTTACAACAAATGGCTTTTCCGAAAACCAAGAGATGTGAAGAAAGTCGACCTCAACATGGGCCGTGGAACTATTATCAGTAACGAGGAATAGCAGTGGTCAACTGGAAACTGAAGAATTGTCCCAGATGTAGTGGTGATATGTTTTTTGAAGACGACGATAAATGGTATGAGCACTGTCTTCAGTGCGGTTATAGGCATGAGGTGAGCAGTTTACCCGAAAACGTGCCCAGAAAGGAGGTGAACGATGAAAATCAT
Organism: Chloroflexota bacterium; assembly: GCA_016193545.1. Lineage (GTDB taxonomy): Bacteria > Chloroflexota > Dehalococcoidia > Dehalococcoidales > UBA2162 > JACPSA01. The sequence goes on along the minus strand of JACPSA010000139.1, from coordinate 899 downwards.
CAATCTGTGCGGTCAGAACTCATGCTGCCCGGTAGTGAAAATCGACGATGACCGGGTAGAGATAGGCGAGAAGAATAGCCTGTGTATCCTGAGCAGGCAGGAGTGGGAAATCCTGAAGCAAAAGATAATAAATGGCGAAGCGTGAGAGGCTTAATAAGAAGTTGGAAAGGAGGTAGTTCTATGAGTCGCTATGGTCTGAACAAAAAGGCACCAAAACCAAACGACCCCTGTCCTTGCGGCAGTGGTAAGCCCTATAAGGACTGTTGCGGAAAGGGGAAGTAACCGCACCATCAGGGTGGCACCTCTTGTAACAAAGTGCCGCCCTGAACTTGTCATCATACCTGCGCTGATTAGAATATTCAGAGGAGAAGACATGCCTAAATTAAAACCCGGAGATAAAGCCCCGGATTTCATTATCGATAAAGCCCCGGATTTCATTATCAAAGATTTGGAAGGGAAGCAGCATCGGCTGTATGATTACTTAAAAAGCGAGAAGGTGGTATTACTTTTCTACCGAGGTGAGTGGTGTCCCATCTGTAACCTTCAACTCCACTCACTTCAGGAGAAACTTCCCGAGTTCCAGAAGGTGAACGCCAAGATTATAGCCGTCAGCACTGATACCCCGGAGAATAGTCAGAAGTTGGTAGAAAAGCATAATCTGGGATTTCCGGTGCTGGCAGGCCTTGAACGTGAGGTAGTCGAGGCCTACGGGCTTTTCTTCAATGAGGGAAAAGGCCATGCTGAACCGGCTGTCTTTATCATCCGTCCCGATGGCACAGTGGCTTACGCCAGCCTGCAGAGTGGGCCACTGGGTCGGCCCAGTAACGATGACCTGCTGAGAATAGTGGGCCGAATCTAGGCGGTGCGTAGCTTATGGGGTGTTGTCTACACCCACCCGG
>JACPSA010000110.1 GCA_016193545.1 Chloroflexota bacterium | reverse complement strand
GGCTATCGATGAGCTGACCAAGTAGCTGCTGGGATAATCGATTCCTTGTGATTCTATGGACTGTAAGCTTCTTCTGGCAACGAATAACCGGGGTAAAGTCCGTGAGTTCCGAAGCCTGCTGTCCAATCTTCCGTTGCAACTAGTTACCACTGCTGAGATGGGTATCACCACTGTGGTGGATGAGGTGGGTGGAAGTTTTGAGGAGAATGCCCGCTTAAAAGCAGTGACCTTAGCCGCTGAGAGCCATTTACTGGCTCTGGCCGATGACTCCGGGTTGGAGGTCGATGCCCTGGGTGGTGAACCCGGCCATCTATCGGCCCGCTACGGCGGTGAAGGTCTTTCGGACAGCGATAGGGTCGATTACCTGTTATCGAAGCTCAAGGATGTTCCCTGGGATAAGCGTTCGGCTAGCTTCTGTAGCGTTATTGCTGTGGCCATCCCCGGCGGTGAAGTGGAGCTTTGCTACGGTCGGTGTCACGGGATAATAGCCTTTGAGCCTAAAGGTGAGCATGGCTTCGGCTATGACCCCGTCTTTTTTATGCCTGAGCTTGGCAAGACAATGGCTGAGTTATCACCGGAAGTAAAAAATCAGGTGAGTCACCGGGCGCTGGCTGCCGGGGAAGCATATAAGGTGCTAGAGAGATTGATAGGTAAACGTTAGCAGCGTAATTATTGATGATTCAGTCCCGGACTTTCATAGTGAATAAATCTTTGAGGTTGCCACGTCGCATTGAGCACATTCACTTCGTTCATCGCCTTCCGACTTGTGTCGGAATGGTCTCGCAATGACAAAGGAATCTACTCTTGTATAAAATCGATTATTTGGTATATACTACTGTTTACCGTTAATAACTTTGGGGGTGAGCCATGAAATTATCGTGTCTTCAGGAGAATCTCAGCCGGGGATTGGGTGTGGTGGGCAGGGCGGTAGCTGCCAGGACAACCCTGCCGATAACTAATAATGTGCTCCTGGCTACCGACCAATCCCGTCTCAAGCTGGTGGCCACTAATCTGGAAATGGCAATTAGCTACTGGATAGGCGCTAAGGTGGAGGAGGAGGGGGAGATTACGGTTCCTGCCCGGCTGCTCACCGAGTTTGTTAACTCCTTACCTAACGATAAAATTGACGTGAGTCTCTCCCCAAAGACGAAGACACGGGGATTGAAGTGCGCCCGATTCGAGGCGCGTATCAGCGGAATCGATGCTAAGGATTTTCCCCCCATACCGACAGTCGACCAGGGAGTGACGACCAAGGTTGAGGCGGAGGCTCTCCGTCAGGCAATCAGCCAGGTGGCTTTTGCCGCAGCCTCAGAAGAATCACGCCCGGTACTTACCGGCGTCGATGCTCGTTTTAATGGTGATTCATTGACGCTGGCAGCGGCGGATGGTTTTAGATTAGCCGTATATAAGCTGCCACTGAGCACTCCGGTGAAGCAAGATACAGAGGTCATTATTCCCGCCCGGACCATGGCTGAGCTGAACCGGTTGATGGCTGATGGAGAGGAAACAGTTGACATAACAATAAATGCTAACAAAAGTCAGGCCCTTTTCCGTCTGAAGGATATCGAGCTGGTGTCTCAACTGGTTCAGGGTGCTTTCCCCCAGTACACTCAGCTTATTCCTCAGAGTTACCATACCCGTGCCGTGGTTGATGTCGCTGAATTCTTGAGAGCCACCAAGACGGCCTCTATCTTTGCCCGTGACGGCAGTGGCATTGTCCGTTTGCTGGCGGCAGGCGGCGCTGAGTTGACCCCAGGTAAGCTGACGATTTCCGCCCGTTCTGAGGAAATTGGCGATGATGTCGGTGAGATTGATGCCGTGGTCGATGGCGAGGAAGCCAAGATTGCTTTCAATGGTAAGTACCTGATTGATGTGCTGGGTGTGCTCCGTGAGTCACAGGTCGCCCTGGAGGTAACCAATCCATCAAGTCCCGGCGTTATCCGCCCGGTCGGGGTCGACAACTATATCCATGTTGTTATGCCGATGTTCGTCCAGTGGTAAGTAGGCTTGGCTGTGTCTGAAGGCTTGTTCCTTCTTTCTCCTGGTCGTCTGTGCTTACACGGCAATAAATAGCTGTTCTCATTTCTTAACCGTCTCTATTACTTGGCCCCTTTGAAAGAACCAAACAAAGAACCAAACAATTAGACTAGTTGACAGTAATGTAAGTCCTGAATACCAAATTGGTATCGTGACTATCTTTCCGCGTATTAGGTTTAGCAATATGCCTGCTATAAATATTGTAGCTCCAATCAAAGCAAGGCTTGTCAAGAGAATCTTAATAGTTTTGGTTTCATGTATTGATGTAAGGCGCTCTATAATTTGTGCTTCCCTGCGGGCTTCTAGTTGTGGCAAAACGTGTAATTTATAGTGTTCCTCTGGAGTAAGTACTATCAAGTTTTGGTCACGATTATCCTGCTTGTCACCATTTATGTGATGAACAATCTCGCCCTTTTTAAGAGGACGACCCAACATCTTTTCCATCCTCCATCTATGAACCAATTTCTTGGAATCAACGAATCTAAGGTATCCATTTTCATCTTTGTATGTTCCTGAGTTTCTCATTTCTTGACTCCTTTCCACTTCGGCTTGTGCCAATTGTACGATTGTATCTGTATATTATCAAATGTTTAACTTATTATTTTCTGTTTGCAAGCGTACGTATGAAAAGGCAGGCATTCCGATGTTTATGCAGTGGTGAGCCTGAGATGAGAGTGTTCCGCAATTCT
>JACPSA010000109.1 GCA_016193545.1 Chloroflexota bacterium | reverse complement strand
GCGGTGCTTATCGTCGGGGTCACGGCAGTAAGGCCGATGACATCAGTATCAGTGACGTATGACGCCATATCCTCCGGCCGAAGCCGCAAGGCATTGGCATCCAGCACGGTTACCGGGTAACCCTCCCTTTCCAGGACGGCAGCAAGTAAGGCCAGGCCTATGGGCGGCTGCGGATATCCGGTGAACTGGGGGGGATTTATCAGGGTTACTTTCAGCATTCCGTTCTACGAGAATTATACAGATAAGTTTACACGAGTTCAATGCTTCTCTGGTCACCAGTAAACTTTTCACTACTATAATAAACAAGGTGGTAACATTTGGTACCACCTGAAGCTAAATTGCCTATAAAGAGTTGCTAGGATTTACTTATACACTCAGGGGCAATTATACCTAATCCCGCCCGAGGTAATCCGTTTGATAAATTGATCCTCCCGGCATCCATCGTGCTGGCGCTGGTATTCCTGTTTTTCGTTGTGCTCCGGTGGACAAAAACGAGCTCAAATAGCAAACCTTCAGGAAAGTAAATAAACAGGACGTGGTCAGAACTGCCTCTTCAACTTGATAGCTGCCACCGGTGAAGGTTGTGGAAACTATCAGCGATGGCGGACCGAAGGAGAATCCTAACCACATCACACAGAGGCAAACTCGGCATGGTTAGTTGACTGATAACATGCACAAACTGGAAACTATTGGGTAACATTCTAGCTATTTGCGCAGAATGGTAGTCTCGGCATCAAAAGCTGCCTGATTACCGGCTAAATCAGTAGCCCAGAGCCGGAAAGTATAGATGCGACCATTGGGATCATTACCGCTGCACCATGCTTCGACTGAGAACGTTCCCGAAAGGTTAGAACCCAGATTCTGGTTATACACCCCGTATTCATCAATCAGCACGATATGTGCTTCGTATAAGCCGGAAAGAGAGTCCGCCGCCATGCCGTTGTAGCTAACATTGACCATCTGGTTTTTCCCCCGTCTGTCTATCTGATATAGACTGACAGTCTCAGTAACGACTGGTGCTGTCTTATCAATCTTAACTGTCCTGGAGGCGGTAGGTGATTCCAGATTACCGGCGTTATCTCGCGTTCTAGCCAACACGGTATTAGTACCTTCGCTGCTAATGATGAAGGGTAAGCTGTAGGTCTGCCAGCTACCGCCACTGTTCAGACTGTACTCGCTTGTCGCCACCAGAGTTACCGTCACATCCGATAGATACCAGTCATTATTGCCCATTGTTCCGCTCAAAGATATGGTGGTAACAGGCGCTGCCACAGCTGGGCTCGCTGAACCAAAGACTAGGGTAATTACCAGCATGACACTAAGAGGTAAGACCTTCTTAATCCATTTGTTTCTCATCGTAGATGCCTCCTTGTTTTTCTCTCTGGTTTCAGCATATAGTCAGGATGCGAAACAACATCTAAATATTCATGGGGGAGTTCTGAATATTTCCTGAACGTTTTTTGGGCAACAAAAAAGGGTACCCAAAAGGGTACCCTTACTCTTAACCTTACTTGCTCTTAGATTATTGCGTTACGCCGTATCTTTAAACTGGTAGCCAACGCCGGGCACAGTCACAATGTATATGGGGTTTGTCGGGTTAGGTTCGAGCTTAGCCCGTAGGCGACGGACAAAGACATGCAGGTATTCTCTTTCCTCCCGGTACTCAGGCCCCCAGACTTTGTTCAGGAGGTGGGTGTGAGTAAGGACTTTCCCCGCATTAAGCACGAGTTCCTGTAGGAGGGTATATTCTGTCGGTGTGAGCTTAACTTCCTTGCCAGCAACAGTTACCCGCCTTTGAATAAAGTTAATCGATAAGTCACCGCTGATAAAGAGGGGTTGGGTAGGTGTAGTGGCAGCTCTCTCGGTACGACGCATTACCGCCTTGACTCGAGCTATTAGTTCACTGGCACCAAACGGCTTGGTAATGTAATCATCGGCACCGAGGTCGAGGCACTTTACCTTGTCACTTTCATCACCTCGTGCACTGAGCATTATAATCGGTGTTTGTGACCACTCGCGAAGCCGGCGACAGACCTCAAAACCGTCCATCTTGGGCATCATTATATCAAGAAGCACGAGGTCGGGCAGCTCCGTTTCAAAGGTCTGGAGAGCTTCGATGCCGTTGGTGGCTGCCAGCACCTCGTAGCCTTTGCCTTCCAGATTGGCACGGAGGAATTTTATTATACTGAGTTCATCATCCACTACCAGAACACGCGTTTTGACCATGAGTTACCTCAGGAGTAAATCCCGTCTAGCCTCTTGAACCCTTGCTACTATCTCTGGAAGCTCTACTTGGCTTCACGATTCCTCTTCTCAGGATTCTAATCAGGGCTTCACTGTATTCTTCAACCGAGGACAATGGTTCTTGTAGTTCTTTGGGGAGCCTGGAGAGCAATTCTTTGCCGCCGCGCTGGCTGTAAGCCAGCCGGTAGATTAGTCTCTGCTCACGGGCTAGGGTCTCCACCAGCTCGACAAACTGCTGTTGCAGCCGTTCCGTCTGCTCCCCCACTCTTTTTTCAAGTTCGGACCGGTGTCGTTCGTTTTCCAGCAGGAGGTTTCGTTTCTCGATGGCTCTCTTTATTGTCAGCAGGACGTTGTCCCGGTTAAAGGGCTTGGTGATGTAGTCATAAGCCCCCAGCTTCATGGCATCTACGGCCGTCTGGGCGTCGGCAACTGCGGTAGCCATGATAACACAGGTCTGCGGCCAGTTAGCCATTATCTGTCTCAGTACTTCCATCCCGGATATGCCAGGCATTTTAATATCCAGACACACTACGCTGGCACCCGACTCGGTTATTTTATTGAGAGCTTCCTGGCCATTAGCCGCAGTGGCCACATCATAGCCAGCTTCTTGTAGTACCCTCTGCAGGAAGCTCCGTATAGATTCTTCGTCATCAACAACCAGTATTCTGGCTCGTTCCCCATTCATTGTTACTCTACCTCCTTCAAAACTTCTCGTATTACAGTTCTTATCTCGTCGGGAGTAAATGGTTTGGGCAGAAACGGCCGGGCGGTTTGTTCCAGGAAACTCTGAGTGTCGCCACCCATTGTGTCTCCGGTAGTGAATATTACCCTGCCGGCCAGTTGCGGGTGTTTGTCCTGCAGCCAGTGGTAGAGCTCTTTGCCATCCATCACCGGCGTCCTGATGTCAACCAGGCAGAGGTCATATTGCTTCTTCTCAATCATAGCTTGAGCTACCTTCCCATTGACGGCAATATCTACCTCGATTCCTTCACTGGTAAGGACTCGCTGGCAAACCTGGCTAATTGCCGGTTCGTCTTCGACTACCAGGATTTTCTTGGCAGTGTTATCAATAGCTTCCATTTTACAGTTCCTCCCTTATCATGGGTGGGCATGTGAAGACGCTAGAAGCAACACCTTGCTATTAAATATTCCTGGTTTATCCTGTCTCTTTTGTCCACGCTTGCTACTTTTCAGCTTCTGGCTTGCCTGACACTCTCGGCAAAGTCCGCGAAACTCGATTTGATATCCCAAAATCTTAAAGTCTGTTTTCCGGGATATTCCCCAATCCGGTCTCCTGCTTACTGATTCATCGATATTAAAGACCTGACCGCAGCGGTCACACCTGCCATGGTAGTGGTCATTTGTATTGGCATCGAACCTCCTGCAATCACCGGCAATGTCCAGCCTCAAAATCTCTCCTCGTGCCTGTAGCAGTCTAAGGTTACGGTAAACTGTCCCCAAACTGATACCAGGCATCTCTTTTCTCACCTCATCGTATATCCACGAGGCTGTAGGATGAGATGTTGTGCTGCTCAAGACCTTGAGGATAGCTTCTTTCTGTCTGCTTCTCTTCAATATTTGGCGTTTTTGGCGGCTCTCATTATCGTGCTGCCGGATTCTATTAGTCTCAGCACTTAAAGTTTTCACTCTGTTACTCCCGTCTTATCATTGCTGATAGGTAGCTCCACGATAAAGGTGGCGCCTTTGCCCAGCTCGCTTTCAGCGTAGATACGGCCGCCGTGGGCGGTTACGGTACCGTGGCAGATGCTCAAGCCCAGGCCGGTGCCTTTGCCCACCTCCTTGGTAGTGAAGAATGGGTCGAAGATGTGCTCCAGGTTCTCTTGGGCAATCCCCGGGCCATCGTCCGCTATGGATACGCGGACAAAATTATCTATCCGTTCGGTGGTAATAGTCAGCGTGCCTCCGTGGTGTGCTTCAATCATAAAGTACTCGGCATTAATGATAATGTTAAGAAAGACCTGCTGTAGTTGGAAACTATCGGCGGTAAGCTCGGGAAGGTCGGCGGCAAAACGGGTAATGACCTGGATGTTATTTACCTTTTGTTCATAGGCGCGCAGTCCCAGCACTATGCTTATGGTGCTATTGATATTGACAGCCTGTTTTTCTTCAGGGTGCTTTCGGGCAAAAGTAAGCAGGTTCCTGACGACCTGGGCAGTGCGTTTTGCTTCCCGATTGATGACCATTAAGTCCTCTCTGATATCAGCCGGGACCTTTTTGTCTAAGAGCAGTTCAGAGAAACCGATGATACCCGTCAGCGGGTTGTTGAGCTCATGGGCAACTCCTGAGGCTAGCTCACCAATTGAAGCCAGCCGATCGGTGACCATCATTTGTGTCTCCATTCTCTTACGCTCAGTGATGTCACGACCGATATGGATGGTAGTGGTAATCTCCCCTTTCTCATTAAATATCGGCGAACAGACCACCTCCATATAAATCCCCAGGTGTGGGTTGTAAAACTCCTTGTAGGCTGATTTTCCAGTATCCAGTGCTTCTTGGTGTGAGCAGTAATTACCGGCTTCTTTTTCACCGTGTATTAGCTCGTAGCAGCGCCGGCCAATGATTTCCTCCGGTTTCAGCTTAACGAAATCGGCAAAAGCCTTATTAACCCTAATAATTTTGTAGTCTTTGTCATGGATTGAAACCCAGTCTGAGATGGAGTCAAAAGTTGTCTGCCATTCTCTGGCTGCCTGTAATATCTTTTCCTCTGCCTGCTTGTGCTCGGTTACGTCGCGGTGAAGCATCTGAAATTGGCGCTTGCCATTCCAAAGCACTTCCTTACGAAAGATCTCGAGTTGGCGAATTCTCCCATCCTTGCACACAATGCTTACTTCATAGTTTGGTGGAACAGACTCTTCCCGCCGCCTCTTCTCATCTCTCACCTCGAGCTCCGCATAGGACTCCGGAGTATAACGCTTTTCGAAGGGTGTCGCGTTAAGTTCTTCCAGGCTGTCGTAGCCGTAGATGTCCAGCATTGCACGGTTGGCGTAAATTGTATCCCTCTCAGCGTTGATAATACGAATGCCCAGAGGCGAGTCATCTATAGAGTTACGGAAGTTTTGTTCAGCTGTCCTGAGTTGCTCTTCAGCCTTCTTGCGCTCGGTGATGTCTAAGAGCATTCCTGAGAGGGTATCGCCTTCGAGGACTACACTTATAACGACATTTTTTACTTCTCCCGTTTTAGTAAGTGTTTCAAGTTCAAAGCTATTGACCCTGCCTTTTTCAGTGAGCTCCTTAATCAAAATTGCTCGGTCACTCGGGTTCTTGTACTTTACTGCTGCCCCGCCCGCTATCATCTCTTCAGCAGCGTCAAAGCCAAACATTCTTACCAAAGCATCATTTACATAGAGGATATCCCCTTTTAGATTGGTTCTAAATACTCCTACCAGGGCATTATCCACAAGGGTACGGTAGCGTTCCTCACTCTGCCGTAGTTGCTCCTGTTGTCTGATGCGCTCAATACCCAGAGAAATATCTCCCGCCAGTTCTACCAACATAGCAATCTCGGTATCATCAAAGGCGT
>JACPSA010000131.1 GCA_016193545.1 Chloroflexota bacterium | reverse complement strand
TTAGCTCTGGCTGCCATGGTCACTCTACTCTGGGGACAGGGAATCTGGCAATGGTATCTGCCATGAAACAACATAGCGGACAGCCTGTTGTCTACTTGACATATCGAGGCAAAATGCTTTAGCTTAATGCTGGAGAAAGATATGTTGACCAGATACGAAAAGGAAGCATACCAGTTTCTAGCCGTCTATCGCTTTCTGTCCTACGCACTGGCAGTCTTGTTCACCCAGGTCGGACCACCCTTAATGCTGTCCCAGATAACGAACCTCCAACTTTACATCGTCCTGGGTATACTCGGCATCTATTCCATGTTGAGAGTCTTCTCACCCCTGCGCTGGCGGGAGAAGAGCACAATGACCTATTTAATTCTAGCAGGCGATTTTTTACTTTCCATCCTGCTGGTTATCTACACCAACGGTCTGAACAGCATCTTTCTGCTCTATTCCCTCACCCCGATTATGACCGCCGCCCTTTTCTTCCAAGAAAAGATTGCCCTGTCCCTGGCAGCGATTGCTTCTTTGCTCCTCTCTCTTACTCACATTGCACTGAGTCAGATGAGTATCAGATTTACCTGGATTATGCAGGGATACAACCTCACTCTGCTGATAGTCTACACCCTTTTCTGCTTCGTCGTGGCCATGGTGCCTTACCGTATCAATCTGAATATCCGCCGGCGCATAGAGAGGGAAGCTATTATCGAAGAACGACGGAGAATCGCACGAGAGATACATGACGGTGTAGCCCAGTCATTGAGCTACCTGAATATGAAAACGAAGCTGGTAAGCGACTCGGTTGCCGCCCAGAACACAGTGAAAGCTCTTACCGAGTTGAGCGATGTCAGAAAAACAGTGCAGGATACTTATGACGATATTCGGGAATCTATCGACCAACTAAGCGCCGAAATTAGAAGCCTTTCCCTGATACCAACTCTAGGCACCTACATTAAGGAATTCGCCAGCAATAACGGTCTGCAGGTCAAGTTTGATGTCTCCCGTCCATTTCCCCAGCTTTCCCCTATCGCTGAACTACAGTTACTGCGGATTGCTCAAGAGGCGCTGACCAATGTCAGAAGGCACGCCCAGGCTTCCGAGATAGCCGTGACACTGGACAAGACCGGAGACGCCGTGGAGATGATAGTCAGGGACAACGGACAGGGCTTCAACCTCGACAACCTGGAAGACCCCCCTCCCGGCTACCACGGACTGAACATTATCAGGGAAAGGGCGGAGGGGCTTGGCGGCAATCTGGACATCTCCACCGGCCCGGGAGAGGGGACGGCGGTTACGGTCACCTTACCAATTGACAAAGTGAGGTTATGAATGGAACGCATCAAAGTGCTTATCGTAGACGACCATGTCCTGTTTCGCCGTGGCATTACGGCAGTACTGGCTAACCAGGAAAACCTGGAAATAGTCGGGGAAGCGTCGGACGGGCTGGAGGCAATAGAAAAGGCAAAACAAATCGCCCCGGACGTAATCCTGATGGACCTTAACATGCCGCGCTGCAGTGGCCTGGAAGCTATTCAAGCCCTCCAATCAGAAATGCCCCAGATTAATATCCTGGTCCTGACTGTCTCCGAAATGGAGACCGACCTCTTCGCCGCCATCAAGTTCGGGGCTACCGGTTACCTGCTCAAGAAGACTGAGCCGGATGAGCTGGTCCGCGCTATCATGGACATTGCCAGCGGTGGAGTGATAGTTTCCCCTATGATGGCAAGCAAACTAATCACCGAGTTTAAAGACCTCACCGCCGGTATCGACAAAAAGCCCGTTGCCGAAACCGATGCCGACCTCAGCCCGCGAGAGGAAGAGGTGCTGCAACTGGTCGCCCGAGGAGCACCCAACAAGGAAATCGCTGATTCTTTATTCATCTCCGAGAACACGGTCAAGACTCATCTGAAGAGCATCATGGAGAAGCTACACCTGGCTAATCGCAGCCAGGCGGCAGCATACGCCATTAAAAGAGGGCTTGTCCACTACAAGGAATAAGAGAGAGAAACTCTAAACAAGAATCAAATCATCCAAGTTACAATCGTGAAACCAGCAACAACCCTACTCCCCTTTATCCGAGGCTATCCAGAAACTGTCATTGCGAGGGCGACCTGCTCGCTTGCCTTCGCTGAAGCTTTAGCGCAAGCAGGCCGAACAGGTTCTCTGGCAGGCGAGAGCCCGAAGCAATCCGAAACAATATGATTCCGTATTCAAGACGGATTGCTTCGCTACGCTCGCAATGACACAAAGAAGGTTTGTCTCTTTGGTTGTTAGATAATCTCATCCCTTTCCTCTTGCAAGGGCTTTGTATCAAATGTCATTCTGGAGGAGTCCTTCTTTGGAAGGACGACGAAGAATCTCAGGGTGGCCTGCTCGCCGTCCCTTCTGGACTTTGGCAGGCGAGGGGCTGGCGATACAAAGATAATCCCCACCACCTCGAAGAGTCTTGACCTGAGACCCCCTCACCCAAAAGGGCTAGTCTCTCTCCTATCAAAATCACCCGCTCGCAGGATTGTTGGCAGCAGCGTCGCGCTTTATACTGGACATACAGCCTAAGATAAAAGGCTGGCTTTCCCCTTTACCGGGGAAGCAAAAAGGAAAGGAGGCTAAGAAAAATGAGGATACCCAAAAGAGGAGAGAAGGGCTTTACCCTGATTGGGCTGCTGATTGTCGTCGCCATTCTGGGCGTGCTGGCAGCCGTCGTCATCCCCAATGTCGGCCGCTTTATCGGCCGGGGTGAAAGCGAAGCGGCTGAAACCGAACTGAGCAATATTCAGTCAGCGGTACAGGCTATGATGACCGATAACGGGTTAGAGTCATTACAGACTCCGGTAAGCGGCAACGCGACCAGCGATATGTTCCTATTCCCCGATACGACCGCCATTGGAGCTTCCCCCCTCAAGTTTCAAGACCCGAATGGAAATCCCTACGTGGCTCCTGACAATGCTAACTATGTGCTCTACCAGCA
>JACPSA010000130.1 GCA_016193545.1 Chloroflexota bacterium | reverse complement strand
TGACCACCTGCGGGATATTACCCGGGAAGACACCGAGTCTCTATTAAAGAGTACCCCGACTCTGAAAGTAGCCAAGTATCTTGAAGCGGTGAATGCTTTATGGCCGAGAGTGGACAATCCGAAGCTGCCCTGGTATGACAAGAAGGTTCGCTATGCGCTGAATATGGCAATAGACCGCCAGACGATAAGCAAGGATTTTTATGGTGGCGACGCTGAAATAGTTGCTTACCCAGCAGTGCCTGACGCTGCCTATAAGAATGTGGGGATCTATATTCCGCTCGGAGAGATGTCCCCGACAGCTCGCCAGTTATATGAGTACAACCCAGAGAAGGCAAAACAGTTACTGGCTGAGGCCGGCTACCCCAAAGGATTCAAGATAGAAGTAATTACCGTAGCGAAGACAGTCGACGAGATATCGATACTGAAAGACTATCTGGCTAAAATCGGCGTTGATGTGCAGATTGCGTTGAAGGAGCAGAGTGTCTTTACTTCCGTGACGAGAAGCAGGGGGCAGAGTGAAGCAGTCTATGGCAGCGTTTCTTCTGCCGTACCTTATGGTTGGCAGGCCTTCCGGCCAACCGATCCCACTAACCTGGGCGCCATTGACGACCCGGTGGTTAATAAGGCGATTGCCGACTTTGCCGGATACTTCAGCATTGATGACAAGAAGGCTTTCGGTGAAATAATGGCAGGAGTCTTTCCCTATATTCTGGAGCAGGCCTGGATAGTACAGTTCCCGGCACCTTACCGCTATACTCTGTGGCACCCGTGGGTCAAAAATTACCATGGTGAATGGCTCGTGGGCACTGGCATTCTCTGGAATTTCGTTAACTGGACCTGGATTGACCAGGGACTGAAGAAATCATTGGGGTTCTGAGGCATGGATTTCGGAGCATTCGGGGGATTCCTCTGAGTGCTCTTCCATTAAATTAGAAAAACGATTAAAAAGGCCCGAATAAGAGAGTATGAATAATGATTATTGATGCCTACGCGCATATGGAGAATGCTAAGTTTTTCGACCGGATGGCGGAAAAAGGCGGACAGTGGGCAAAACAAATAGTTGAGCATGATTTATCTCGATACTTGGGTAAGCCGCATCGTTATAATGTCGCCCTGCGTCTGGAACATCTAGCCAAGAATGGCATCGATTATCAGGTAGTAACCGCGCAACAGAACTGGGATAGCAATCTCTGCCCGGGTGGTATTGCTACGCAACTGGCTTATGCTAAAGAACTCAATAACGGCCAGGCAGCTCTTATGGAAGAATCCAAAGGAAAGCTGCTGGCAACCGGTACCATACCCATGGCCGGGATGGAGAAGGGTGGCCGCCAGGAGATGGACCGTGCCATTAAGACTCTGGGCCTAAAGGGGATTGCCATTGGCTCTAACATTAACGGTAAGCCAGTAGATTCACCGGAGTACGAGCCTTTCTGGGCACAGGCCGCCGAACTGAATATTCCCGTTTATATCCACCCCAGCCACCCGGTCAGCACTGCCGGCCGTACTTATGAAGCCGATTACGACCTGATTCACCATTTCGGCTGGCCCTTTGAGACAGTACTGGCGCTATCCCGCCTGGTCTTCTCCGGCATTATGGAACGCTACCCCAAGCTCAAAGTAGTCAGTCACCACCTCGGAGGAGGGATGATTCCCTTCTACATGGGGCGCAGCCTGGAGACCTATGATAAGGACAATCCTGATAATCTAGGCGGTAAGCGTGCCCCGGTTTTTGCTTATGGCGGTGGCCCAATACCCGGGAAGTTGTTTGATTATTTTGCCCGTTTTTATTACGACACGGCTGTTGGTGGCAGTGCGGCGGCTATCAGGTGTACCTATGAGGTGTTTGGTGCTGACCCGCTCGTTTTCGCTACCGATTACCCGGCGGGACCAGGGGATGACTACCGGTTAATAGAATACCCTAAAGTAATCGAGTCTCTCGGTCTGCCTGATGGAGATAAGAAGAAGATTTTTGCGGACAACGCCCGCCGGATGCTGAATCTTTAATAGTTGAGAGCAATCTGTATTCATTCCTGTAATGATACCGAGATATGTTTTATAATATAAGTACCGGACAAAACTTTGAATTTAGAACAAAGAAAAGGAGGACAATAGTAATGAAAAAGGGAATCGTCTGGTTATTATTGAGTTGCCTAATGGCACTATCCCTGGTGCTGGCATCCTGTGCCCCGGCAGCCCCAACGACACCTACAACACCAACAACGTCCACAGTACCGACGGCACCAATCACCACACCAGCTGCACCAACCACCACAGAAACCGCGATAACGACCGGAGCCGAGACGGTGAAGCTACGGTTGACAAAGAAGGATGGCACCGCAGTAGAAAAAACGGTAGAGAAGCCAAAGTATGGTGGGACGATTAATTTCCCTCTTAACGCTGCGGGGAGGCTGCAGGATTTTGATAATGTTTACACCAATACACCCAGTCTTTATGCCCATATGCAGACTCATGATGACCTGGTAAAAGGGAACTGGGCAATGGGACGAGCCGGTACGGGAGAGATTGCTTGGACTGGAGCGCCGGGTGAGAAGATGTATGAGAGCTGGCGAGGCGCTATAGCTGAAAGCTGGGAAATACCCGATGAGCAAACCATCATCTACCACATCCGTCGGGGGATTCGCTGGCAGATTAACCCACACCTGCCGGAAGCAAGTGCGCTACTCGGGGGGAGAGAGCTGACCGCCGATGATGTCGTCTTTTCCATTCGGCGGATGTATAACATGGAACCCAACTACCCGTCAGGCCCCACCTATGCTTGGGGGGCCAGAATGGCACCTTACGAGCATCCAGTGTCGGTAAAGGCTCTGGACAAATGGACGGTGGAGGTCAAGATTCAGCCAGGATACATGGACTCTCTGCTCGAAGCGACCGCTGATTTTTCGTTTATACAGGGACCGATTGAACTGATAAAGAAATACGGAGACGTACGGGATTGGAGGAGAACCATTGGCACTGGCCCATTTATGCTGGCCGATTTTGTCTCCGGTAGTGTGGCCACTTTCGTCAGGAACCCCAATTACTGGGATAAAGACCCCCTCCATCCGCAGAACCAGATACCCTATGTGGATACCGTCAAGATGTTTATGATACCCGATAGGTCTACCCGAATGTCGGCACTGCGCACCGGAAAACTTGACGTTCTTGGTGGTGACAGATGGGGACTGGAGAAAGATGACGCCAAGATTCTGATAAAAACCGAACCCCGGCTACTATACGACAAACGTATACACTCCCAGCCAAACTGGATAACTCTCAGGATAGACAAGCCGGAGCTACCCTGGTACGATAAAAGGGTCCGTCAGGCACTACAACTGGCGTTTGACAACCAGGCAGTGCTGAGGGATTACTATGGTGGTGAGGGCGTGCTACTGGCTCATTACAGTAACCTAGTAGAGGGGTGGATGGATATGTACACCCCGGTTGACAAGCTACCTGAATCAAGCCGGGAACTTTTTGAGTACCATCCCGACAAAGCAAAGAAGCTGCTGGCTGAGGCCGGCTATCCCAATGGCTTCACTATAGAAGTGCTCGCCATAGCAAGCGAGGTTGACTACCTGCTGATATTTAAGGAATACTGGGCTAAAATTGGCGTTAACCTGGTCGTAGATGTAAGAGAAAGCACTGTCAAAACTTCTATATCAAACGGTAAGACCCACAAACACGCAGTTATCAGTAGTTCGTCCGCTTTTATACCTTTTGCCTTCCAGGTCTTCAATATTACTGATACCCCTAACACAGCCATGGTCGACGACCCAGTTATCAATGACATACGCAAGAGAATTAAGGGAAGCTACGTCCGTAACGAACCTGAAGCTCGTCGAATAATGCGGGAGGAGCTTGTCCCGTACGTTATTGACCAGTCCTTCCAAATCTACTTCCCAGCACCAGAGGACTATGCGCTCTGGTGGCCGTGGCTAAAGGCTTACCACGGTGAATTTAGTATAGCTTATACCAACTACTGGTCTTGGACTCAATATGTCTGGGTTGACCAGGCGCTCAAGAAATCGATAGGATTTTAGGGAGGCACAATGCGTAAGATACTCTATGTGGATTATGACAAGTGCACCGGCTGTGAACTGTGTGTGCTGCACTGTTCCTTCCAGAAAACACAGACTTTCAGCCGCAGCCGGTCGGCGGTTAGAGTGATGAGAGAAGAGGAAAAGGGAATCTGTATCCCCGAGATGTGCCAGCATTGCCTCGAGCCGGAATGCCTCCTGGTTTGCCCGGTAAATGCCATCAGCCGTGACGAGAAGACCGGGATAGTCAGCCATGATTACAACCTCTGTATTAAGGGCTGCAAACTTTGCCTGTCCGTCTGCCCTTATGGAGCATTATCCCTAGACCCGGTTACGGGTAAAGTCTTTGAGTGCAACCAGTGCCTCGGCGACCCGGTATGTGCCCGAGTCTGTCCTATCGAGATAATCCACTACCAGAAAGCGGAGCCGGCGGCTCTAAGCGATAAGGACACCTGGAAGCGCCGGTTACTGAAGCAAGGAATGGGTAAAACAGCCTCGGAAAAGAGATTTGCCTCAATCAGGCATAGCAAGGGAGACCGAAATGACTAACTGGCACGGCTGGGCTGGAACAATCCTTAATGTCGACCTAACTAATATGAAGCTATCCAGAGAGCCGCTGTCTCTGGAGTTTGCCAAGAAGTATATCGGTGGTTGCGGCTTTGGTGCCAGGATACTCTATGATGAGGTTGACCCCGAAGTCGCCCCCCTTTCACCGGAAAATATCATCGTCATTAGCAATGGAACACTGAGTGGTACTATCACTCCGGGCAGTAGCCGATATGATGTCGTTAGTAAATCTCCCCTCACCGGTATATACGTTCGCTCCAGTGGTGGTGGCTTTTTTGGCCCGGAAATGAAACTGGCCGGCTACGACCTCATCATCATCCGGGGTAAAGCCGCAAAACCGACCTATCTCTGGATTAATGATGAGCATGTTGAGATAAGAGATGCCGCTCACCTTTGGGGCAAGGACACCTGGACGACACAACGGCTGATTAGAGCCGAACTGGATGACCCTGATATTCAGACATTGAAGATAGGTCCCGCCGGGGAGAATATGTCTAACTACGCGGCCATTATCGGTAATCTGGGGCGTGCCGCCTCTAACTTTTGTATTGCTGCTGTGTGTGGTGCTAAAAATCTCAAGGCGATTGCAGTACACGGGAACCAGGGGGTTAGTCTGGCAAAACCAAAGGAGTTTATGGCACTGTGTAACTCCTTGACAGAACGAGTCAAGAATGACCCGGGGTACGAAAAGCGTAGCACCTGGGGCACCCTGGGTTTCGTGCAGAACCCGGAAAACTGGAAGGGCGCTCCGAATCCTCTGTATCATACTGCCTTTACCGACCTCTTTGCGAAAAATATAGCCTGCTTTGGCTGTCACTTTCATTGTGCTCAGTTTCACCAGGTTAAATCGGGCAAATACCAGGGAATAAGCGGAGAAAGTATCGAAGGAGGGCCTCGAGGTCGCTTAATGCGACTTGAAATAAAGGACCCGGGCTTCGTAGTGAAATATAATAATCTATGTGACCAGTTAGGGGTAAATGTCAGCCACCTGGCAGAAGCGCTATGGTGGGCAATGAAACGATATGAGAGACGTGTTATCACCAGAGAAGATACCGATGGTCTGGACCTGACCTGGGGCAATGAAGAGATAATCTTAAAAGTTCTTCATCAGGTAGCCTATCGCGAAGGCTTTGGAGAAACTTTGAGTTCCTGGCCCCGCGGGGTAGCTGAGAAATTAGGCAAAGGCTTGGAAGAAGATGCCCCGCATGTTAAGGGGGGATACCACTACCGTATCGAGGAGATGGAGAATATTGACGCTGCCTTTGGTCTTTCGGTTTCTACTCGTGGCGGCGACCACCAGATGGGTGAGGCGTCACGACAGAGTATAAATGCTCTCTGTGATATGACCGGAACATGCAAGTGGGCCATAGCTTCTGAGGAAGGTATATGCCTGGAAGATTTTGCGCAACTTCTGTCGCTGGCCACCGGCGTAGACTTTGACGTGGCTGACCTGGTTAAAGCAACAGAACGAGAGCTTCTATTAGCCAGAGCTTTCAATGCCAGGGAGGGGATAAGGCGAATAGATGACTACCCCTATCCTTTCCACTACCAGTTGAAGTATGGCAATGAGCATCCCCACTATGATTATTCCAAGTTTGGTTTTAGCCTTGAGGATTATGATAAGATGCTTGACGAATACTACCGACTACATGGCTGCGACCTGACAACAGGAATACCTACCCGAGAGAAACTGGAATCCCTGGGACTGAAGGATGTGGCTGAAGATTTAGCCCGCCGCGGCGTACTGCCAACCTGAATATTTAATAAAGGGGTGTAACAATGACTGATTGGTACGGCTGGGCTGGAACCATTCTAAATGTCGACCTGACTAACCGAAAGCTATCCAGAGAACCGTTGTCCCGGGAGTTCGCTACCAAGTATATTGGCGCCAGCGGTTTTGGCGCCAGGGTACTCTATGACGAGGTTGGCCCTGAAGTCGCCCCCCTCTCACCAGAAAACATCATTATTATCGGCGGTGGACCTTTGGGTGGCACTACTGCCCCATCGGGTAGTAGATACGAATTGCTCAGCAAATCTCCCCTCACCGGCATCCTGGGTCGCTCCAACGGTGGTGGCTTCTTCGGCCCGGAAATGAAATTTGCCGGCTATGACCTAATTATCATTCGTGGTAAAGCCGAGAAACCAGTTTATCTCTGGGTCAATGATGAGCAAGCTGAGATAAGGGATGCTACCCATCTCTGGGGGAAGGACGCCTGGACAACACAGCACCTGATTCAGCAGGAACTGAATAACCCTGATATTCAGACACTGAAAATAGGCCCGGCCGGGGAGAATATGTGCTTTTCCTCCTGTGTTACCAACAGTCTGGGGCGGGCGGCGGGTATGACGAGTATCGGCGCCGTCTGGGGTTCCAAGAATCTCAAGGCAGTAGCGGCTCAAGGCAATAAATGGGTAAAGATAGCTAAACCGAAAGAATTTATGGAACTATGCCAAGCCTTGATTGAGCGAGCTAAGACCGACCCGATGTATGACATCCATACCAAATATGGCACCTCCGGCTGGGTTTCCCAGACCCTGTATAAGCAGCGTAAGGCTGACCTCGATGCTCTTTATGATAAGAGTCTAGCTTGCTTTGGCTGTGCTTATCACTGCTCCCACTTTTACTCGGTGAAATCGGGCAAATACAAGGGTACTGCCGGAGAAGGTTTTGAGGGCTTTCATGGCGGTCTTGCTGCCGGCGTTGGTATAACCGACCCGGCTTTCATGAGCCAATACAACAATCTCTGTAATCAGTTAGGTGTACATATCTGCACGCCGTATGCAGCTATAGCCTGGGCGATGCAGTTATATCAGGACGGCATTATTACCAGGGAAGATACCGATGGACTGGAGCTAACCCCGGGTAACGAAGAGGCAATTCTGACACTGGTGCGCAAGATAGCCTATAAAGAGGGTTTTGGAGCAATGCTGGATGACCCCATCAGGGGCGCTGAGATGCTAGGGCGAGGCTCTGACGAATACATAGCCCATATCAAAAGGGATAGCAGCCGTGGCGGGGGTGGTGGTCAGGGTATCAGGCGCGGTCCCGGGGGTAATGAGCAAGCGCAAGGACTCGGTAATCTGCGCACAAATCTTTACGGGGCGGTTTACACCCGCCGCGGTGCCCATTCCCAGAATGCTCCCGGCACTCGTGAGCAGTATCCTGATGAGCACATGAGAAAACTGGGCAAGGAGCGATATAACGACCCCGAAGCATTTTTTAAGCCGAATTCGCCCGACCCAGTGAACGCACGATGGGTATATGATATCGAGAATATCTTTGCCCTCTGTGATATGACCGGGGCCTGCCGTTTTGCCTCCGAACAGACCTTTAACACCGAGGGTGTTCACCTGAATGATTTCGCCCGGCTAATGTCGGCAGCTACCGGCATAGACTTCAGCCCCACTGACCTGGTTGAAGCCACCGAACGAGAACTTTTGCTGGAGAGAGCCTTTAATGCCCGGGAAGGAATCAGACGCATTGATGACTACCCATACCCCTTCCATTACCTGTTAAAGCACGGTAAGGAGCACCCCCGTTTTGACTATTCGACGCTTAAGTTTAGCCTGGAAGATTACGATAAGGTGCTTGATGAATACTACCGGCTACGCGGCTGCGACCTGAAAACAGGAATACCCACCCAGGAGAAACTGGAGTCTTATGGACTGAAGGATGTGACTAAGGATTTAGCCCACCGTGGCATTTTGCCACCATAATTTTTAAGGAAGAGACTACAAGAGACTCCAGGCAAGAAGAGTTCAAGGGTAAACTGTCACAGAGCGGATGATGTAATACTACTCGACGTCATTTTTTAGGAGGTTGATATGCCCAAAAAGACATTAACAGTGACGTGTCCATTTTGCAGAAACGTTTTCTCAGTAGCCATTGATTCCAAATACAAGGGTGCTGAGGCAATCCCACAAGGTGGCAATTTGCCAAAAGGTAATGGACATAATCAACCATGCCCTAACTCTGGTTGTGAACAGCAGCTTTTCATCCGCTATATTAAATAGGTTTGTCAAATATACAATTCAGATAGAAATTTTACCCGCTCCCCCTTTAACCAAAGACAAAATCGCTTGATTCCCTTCGTTTATATCTGTGGAGCGGGAGACGGGACTCGAACCCGCGACAACCTGCTTGGAAGTTTCCGAATAGCAGATTCGTGCCTAGCCGCGGGTGAAAATACCCGTTTCAACTCTGTACTTCTGCCAAATGTGAACCCCTGAAATTTTCCCGGTCAAGGTATCATCACCTTCAGCCCTCGACCGGGTA
>JACPSA010000129.1 GCA_016193545.1 Chloroflexota bacterium | reverse complement strand
TCCTGTTCCGGTGGCGACGTCCAGAATCTTGGCTCCCTTGGGCGCATTAGTAAAACTAACCACCGCATCTCTTACCTTTGAGATAGGTGCTACCACTATATCATAGAAGGGAGCAAAAAATGTCCAGAACTTTTTCTGGATAGCGTAGTAATCCTTTTCCTCAGCCATTGTCTGATAGCTTCGGTCTTCTCAAAGCGAGCCCAGCAATCAGTCTCTCCTTTTTAGTCTTAGTCCAGTCTTTAATCTGTGCCTCTCGTTGCCTCGCTCTGGAAAGATTATCATATCTTTCAGAATAAACCAAAGTCACAGGCCTGCGAGAATAGGTATATTTTGCTCCAGTCCCTCCATTGTGTTCTCTCAAGCGAGCCTTTAAATTATTAGTAATTCCTGAATATAGAGAGTTATCTCTGCACCTCAGAATATAAAAGAACCACTCCTGACTCATTTTTATCCTTCAGCAAATTCAGGGGTAAACCCTTCGACTCACTGCGTTCGCTCAGGGTAAACGGAGAGGGTGGGATTCGAACCCACGCTCCGGCATAACCGGAGACCGCTTTTCGAGAGCGGCACCATGAACCACTCGGACACCTCTCCTGAATTCAAATTCTACCTTAAAACTGGCTCTTAGGGCAAGATTGCCGGTATTGGGCTGACAAATATCATCGAGCCAGCGTGTGCGACGATAACTGATATTACTCTGATAAGGTATAGTATAATATAATATATTATATTCAGGGAGACGGGCCAGTATCGCCTGCTTTGCTGGGGGTATGTCGGCTCGGAGAAATAAGGAGGCGGGGTGTAATGAAGCGCAAACACTGGAGCTGGATAGGTAGGGAGTTGAGAAGACAATTCCTTCTGGGCATAGTTGCTCTGGTGCCAATCGGTATCACCATATTGATACTGGTCTGGATTTTTACTTCCATTGATAATATACTGCAGCCGGTAATCCAGGTGGTCTGGGGTCACCCGGTCCCGGGGGTGGGTTTTGGCATAACCATCGTGTTGATTTACCTGGTTGGGGTCATTGCCAGCAATGTTATCGGCAGGAGGCTGATTCGCTTTGGAGAGTCGCTGTTGGCTAAAGTACCTCTGGTCCGACCGCTCTATGCCAGTATCAAGCAAATCCTGGTAAGTTTCTCCAAACCCAGCAAGAACGGCTTTATGCAGGCGGTGTTGTTGGAATTCCCCAGGAAAGGCATATGGTCGATGGGTTTTATCACCAAGGAATCGCCGGTTCAATCCGGGAAGACACAGCTCAACGTCTTTATACCTACTGCGCCTAATCCGACAACGGGCTTCTTACAGATAGTAGGGGAAGACGAGGTTATCCGTACCGATATACCGATTGATGAAGCCGTGAAGATGGTGTTATCTGCCGGTAGAGTGTCACCCGGGGAGATAAATGACCATTTGTCGGAAAGAATCAAATGATATTATCTGGAGCTGAAAACACTGCTTACCTTAGTGACAAAAGTATTTTTGCTGATAACCCTACTACCTAGCCGCCATCAGTCTGGGGAAAAGCGACTTCGGTATAGAGAAATTCCACTCTTTGCTTGTGGGTTAGCTCCTGTGATGCCAGCTCGTTAAGCAGTCTTTTTATTTCTCCCGTCGGGTGGATGTTTGCCAGACTGATGTAGAAATCATGGGATGCTTTTTCGCGGTTGGCTGCCAGCAGGAAGGTATCCTGGAGCTTCATATCAGGTAATATCGCTGGCTGGTCAAGGTGTTCGGCAATCTTATAGTCAATGACCCGGTCACTGCCCAGTATTCCTGCCTTAAATTCACCCCGGAGGTATTGTTCCAACCAGTTCTGGTGCCCCTTTTCCTGCCGGGCTAGCTCCTGGAAGGCGTCTTTGGCCGCCGGTTCGTTTACTTTCTGTTTCAGGCTGGTGTATAGGCGCTGCGACTCGATTTCCCTCTGGATTGCATTTCCCAGGAGTTCTTTAAAGGTTATCTGAGTTACCATGTACTGGCCTCCTTAAGCCCCGGGGGCTTTGACCATTAAGACCGGCACTCGGCTAGCCCGGAAGACCTTTTCAGCAACGCTGCCGTGAGTCCAGCGGCTGGGGCCGGACCGACCGTGGCTGGCCATGACAATGATGTCACAGCTATCGGCATCCGCATATTTAGCTATCTCCTCAGCTGGATTACCCAGGAGTACCTTTGTCCGTACTGTAATCTCTTTGGCGCGTAACTTTTTGGCAATCTTATGCAGGTATTTTTGGGCTTGCTGCTGCATTTTGCCGACGTCTACAGGTAATTTGGTGATAGATTGAGTTTCAGGCAGGTCAGGTGTGGACTCAACTACGGATACGGATACTGTTGGCGGTCGGGGAGCGGGGCGGATTATCGGCCTATCGGCGGCAACCCGTTCGGTGACACTTACCAGGATGACCGCCTGGCTGCCACAGCCTTTGGCCAGTGCTTCGACATAGGGAAAAACACATTCGGCTAACTTAGAACCATCTACCGGCACCAAAATTCTCTGAAACACCTTTCCCTCCTTTCGGCAGGCTTCTATCAGCTGGCCGTCAACCTTTTCTTTATCTCCGAGAGTAGCCTAAGATGGGTCTTTTCCTCGGCTATTATCTTATACACCGTCTGATGTGTTTGCCGGGGCATAATCTCTTTCATCTCATAGTAGAACAATATGGAGTCCTTTTCCGCGCCGATAGCCAGTTCTACGGCTTTAATATCGCTATCGGCTTGGGCGACTCTCTCACTGGTAATCATATCATCGGTGAAGACAGCATTGTCAACCAGTGCTTTCAGATAATCAGCCTGGTCCCGGCTAGGAGCTTCCGAGAGCTGGTACTTGTCAGCTTGACCAAGCATGTTCTGAAAAGCCTGAATATGTTCTCGTTCCGCCGCGAGTAGCTGACGAAAAATTTCCTGAGCTATGGTATTGCCGGTAGTCCGGCTCATGATGTCATAGAAAGCAATTCCGGTCTTTTCAATACCAATGGCTACTTTGATAATATCGTGAGCCGAAAGAGAAATAGACATCTTAAAAACACCCCCTTTTCGAATTTTTCGAGACTAAGTTTTCGCTTTATGCCTGCTCTAAAATTCCTCTCCATGGTACTTTGTTTTGTTGTTTCTACTGTCATTGCGAGGAACACATTCGCTTCGCTCAGTGTAAACTCCGCGACGTGGCAATCTGGGAGGTGGTGGGTGTCTCTTCCCCACCACGGATTGCTTCGCCTCCCGACAAAGTCGGGATGGTCTCGCAATGACATTACCAACAAAACAGAATAGAACTATTTTGCCTCCTCCGTCGCTTTCTGGAGTTCATGGTAACTCTTGATTACCTCATCTACCGAAGCTTCATCTTCCAGGGTGGTCAGGTCGCCGATACTGGTGCTGTTCGCTACGGCTTTCAAAATCCGGCGCATAATCTTACCACTCCTGGTCTTGGGTAGTTTGGCCGCAAAGTAAATCTCATCGGGGGTGGCTATCGGGCCGATGATATTGCGCATATGGTTGGCTATCTCCTTTTTAAGCTCCGGGGATGGGTTAACCCCCTCTTTCAGTCTGGCAAAGATGATGATGCTTTCGCCTTTCACCGGGTCGGCTCTGCTGACGACGGCGGCTTCAGCTATCTGAGGATAAGAGGCAGCAGCATCCTCCAGTTCCGCGGTACCTATTCTATGTCCGGCAATTTTGAGTACCTCGTCAGCCCTGCCCAGCATCCAGAAGTATCCATCCTGGTCCCTCACGGCGTAATCGCCGGTGTAATAGACACCGGGAAACCGCGACCAGTAAGCTTCTTGATAGCGTTCCGGGTGTCCGTGTATGCCCAGCAGCATGCCTGGCCATGGTCTCTTGATTACCAGCAAGCCTCTTTCTCCGACCGGTACTGACTGGCCATTTTCGTTGAAGACATCAGCCTCTACGCCGGGTAGAGGGAATGTTGCCGAGCCGGGTTTCAACGGGACGCATTCGATGCCCGGAGCGGGTGATATCATCAGTCCACCGGTTTCGGTTTGCCACCAGGTATCGACGATGGGGCACTTCTCGTTACCGATATGCTGGTAGAACCAGAGCCACGCCTCAGGGTTAATCGGCTCGCCGACACTTCCCAGTAGTTCCAGGCTGCTCAGGTCGTGCTTCCTGGGCCATTCCTCACCGTATCCCATGAACATCCTGATGGCGGTGGGTGAGGTATAGAATATGGTGACTCCGTACTTATCGATGATGTGCCACCAGCGGTCGATGGTGGGATAGTCCGGCGCCCCTTCATAAAGAACGATGGCTGCCCCGTGTGCCAGCGGGGCGTAGACTATCGAGCTATGGCCGGTTACCCAGCCCACGTCCGCCGAGCACCAATAGACCGATTCCTCTTTAAGGTCGAAAGCCCACTTGTAGGTGGAGTAGTTATGCACCAGATAGCCGCCGGTGCTGTGAACGACTCCCTTCGGTTTGCCTGTCGTTCCTGAAGTGTAGAGTATATACAGTGGATGGTTGGACTCCACCGGCTCCGGCTCAACGAATGGTGCCTCATTTTTGACGAGGTCATGCAGCCAGGAATCTCTTGGGGGTTTCATATTGACTGAGGCACCGGTTCTCTTGACTACGATAGTCTTCTGCACTGACGGGCATTTAGCCAGGGCTTCATCACTGATATTTTTGAGCGGTATAATCTTGCCTCTTCTGAATCCTCCATCGGCGGTTATCAGGACCTTGGCCTGTACATCATTGACCCGGTCGGCCAGCGCTTGAGCGCTGAAACCGGAAAAGATTACCGTGTGCGGAGCGCCGATTCGGGCACAGGCCAGCATGAAAATAGGTAGCTCCGGTATCATCGGCAGGTACAGGGCAACCCTGTCTTCCTTGCCCACTCCGCAATCTTTGAGAACAGCGGCGAGTTTGTTGACTTCAGTGTACAGCGTTGAGTAGCTGAAAACCCGGACATCACCCGGTTCTCCCTCCCAGTAGATGGCTACCTTACTCTTGCGCCAGGTCTTGACATGGCGGTCGACGCAGTTATAGGAAGCATTGAGTTGCCCGCCGGCGAACCAGTGGGCAAACGGCGGTTTCCATTCCAGCACCTTGTCCCAGGTCTTAAACCAGTCTAAGTGGCGTGCCTGCTCGGCCCAGAATTCTTCCGGCTCGTCCATCGACCTCCGGTAAAAATCGTGAAATTTTTTCAGAGGCAAGTATTTTGACTGAAACGGCAGTGATAGTTCAGCCATAGTTTTCTGTCTCCCGATAATTCAACACATTAGTCAACTGGTTTCGTCTTCATTAGCTTGTCCAGGCTATCGGTCCGAACAAGAAATCGAACCTCATCATCAGAATATCAAAATGCCTTTTTTCCTCTCCGGCCAGGAATTCAAACGTAGATTTGCCGAGAGGGTCAGCCGTTTCTGAAGCTGCCTTACGGTAGAAATCATAGCTTTTAGTCTCGATATCAAGGCCAAAGGACAGCGCATCCCGGTCACCGGCTTTGGTGGTAATTGCCTTTTGGCGGGCATCATTGCCTTTAGGGAAGAGGGACTGGTTTAAGTCTAGCTTTACCGGTTTTATTTCGGCAGACATAATCCATTTTCGGCGGCTAGTTAGAGCCTGTTTCTGTTTCTTCAGCAGGTTGAAGTGGCTTTGTTCATCAGCGGCCAGAGTGCGGAAAATTTCCTGCCCCTTCTCCTCCCGGGTAGTCTGCGCCACTTTCAGGTAGAATGTTCGCCCTTCCTCCTCCAGGTTCATGGCTTGTTCCAATATGGCTAAGGCAACGCTTATTTCATCTCTCATCTATACCTGTCCCTTTTAGTTTTTTATTATCAGACACGGCGAATTCACCGGTCTAGATGAATTCATCGATTAATGGTTGTATCTGCTTGGGGTCAATCGGCTGCTTTACCAGCGGCCCCTGGCGCAAGGCTGGTATCTGCTCCTCGAAGGTCGGCAGTGTTTGCTGATAAAAGATGCCGATGGGGATACGGTCTCCCCATTCAAAAGCCTTTTCGAGAGCGGCCAGTTTATTGGAGGGGTCGTAGCCAGCCTGTTCTTCCAGCTTGTACACCCGCTCACGATACCAGCTGAAGGTATTTTTATGATTGAACGAGACACAGGGCTGCAGAATATCAATCAAGGCAAAGCCCCGGTGAGTAATGCCGGCTTTCATCATACGGCTGAGATGTTCTGTATCACCGGCAAAGCTCCGGCTGACGAAGCCGGCGCCGGTAGCTATCGCCAGAGCGATTGGATTTATCGGAGGAGAGGCTCCATAGGGCGTAGTTTTGGTAACGAAACCCTGGTCGCTGGTGGGCGAGGTTTGTCCTTTGGTCAAGCCATATATCTGGTTATTGTGTACCAGGTAGGTGATGTCATGGTTACGGCGCAGGCTATGGATAAAGTGGTTGCCTCCTTCTCCGTAGCCGTCTCCGTCACCGCTGATGGCAATGACGGTAAGTTCGGGGTTAGCTATCTTGGCACCGATTGCCGGCGGCACCGGCCGGCCATGCAGAGAATTGAATACATTGCCGCGGGTATAGTGGGGCAGTTTACCGGCCTGTCCGATACCGGAGACGAGCAGTACCTGGTGAGGCTTAAGATTAAGTTCCACCAGGGCTTTCTTAAGGGCATTTAAGATACCAAAGTTACCGCAACCGGGACACCAGGTGCTGGTCAGCCCGCTATAATCAGCTACCGTTACCATGGTCGTACCTCCCTTCTTGGACTGCCTGGACGATATAGGCCGGAGTGAAAGGACGCCCGTCATATTTGAGGATGTTGCCGCTCACCTTAACTCCTGTCTCCCTCCGGATGAGGCGGGCAAGCTGTCCGGTGGCATTATTCTCGATTACGTAGCTGTTACCGGAACCGGCTAAAACATTAGCTACGGCCTTGGCGGGGAAAGGCCAGAGCTCATTAAGGTGGAGTAAATTGACGCTGGGTTTTTCCTTACGCAGTATGTCTACCGCTTCACGGAGGGCGCCGTAAGTGCTGCCCCAGCCCACCAGTGTTATCTCAGCTTTAGAGGGGCCATATAGTTGGGGCGGGCTAATTTCCTGTTTAAGGCTCAATAGCTTGCGCAGCCGTTTCTGCATCATTCGCGTCCTGGTCTCAGCGTCCTCGATTAAGTGACCGGCTTCATCGTGCTCATCGGAGTCGGTTACTACTAAAACCCCTTCTTGTCCCGGAAAGGCTCGTGGTGAAATACCTGACTCGGTTATTTTGTGTCTCTGGTATTCCTCATTAGTCGTTGGTTCAAAGAGAAGGCCCCGTTCGATAGTTACTTTGGCGAGGTCGAATTTGCTTACAGTAGCGTAGGAGCTGGCGAGATACTGGTCGGTCAACAAAATGACGGGTAGCTGATACTTTTCGGCCAGGTTGAAGGCTTTGATGGTCAGCCAGAAGCAGTCTTCGATGGTGGCTGGGGCCAGTACGGCGCGGGGGAATTCTCCGTGATGAGCATGAAGGACGAATTCGAGGTCGCCCTGCTCGGTTCTGGTGGGTAAGCCGATAGCCGGCCCGGCCCGTTGTCCCTCGATAATGACTATCGGGGTTTCGGTCATCCCGGCCAGTCCCAGTCCCTCCACCATCAGGCAGAAACCACCCCCGGAAGTGGCTGTCATCGCCCTGACGCCGGCATAGCTGGCCCCGATGGCCATGTTTATGGCGGCTATCTCATCCTCGGCGTGAACCATGACCAAGTTCAAGTCTCTGGCTTTGGTGGCCAGATACTCCATAATGGAGGTAACCGGGGTCATCGGGTAGGCGGCCATGAATTTGCAGCCGGCGGCGATTGCCCCCAGGGCGATAGCGTCATTGCCGGTGAGCAGCATTATTCTGGTATCACCGATGGGGCTGAGGTGCTGTTTGAAATTTCCCTTGAAGTTTTCCCGGGCGTATTCATATCCCGCCCGGGCTGCCTTAACATTATCCTGGCCGATGTTATCGGCACCAAAGTGTTCCCGTAAAACCTGGTCCATTATTGTCAGGTCATATCCCACCAGCCCGAGAGCGGCACCCAGGGCAACGGTATTGCTCATGAGCTTGTTGCCGGCTTTTTCCTGAGCCAGCCTCTCCAGTGGCACGCTGAACAGGCTGGTATTGCTGCCGGTGTCCTTGATTTTTTCGCCATCGAAGATGATGATACCGTTGCTGGTTAGCTCTTTCCGGTGCAGGTCGATACTTTCTTTATTCAGTGCCAGCAAAATATGTACCTGCTCAACGATGGCGCCTATTGCCGAATCACTGGCCCGGATACGGAAGAAATTGTGGCCGCCCCTTATTCTGGACTCATAGTCCTGGTCGGCAAAGATATGGAAGCCGCCCCTGGTTAAAGATTTAGCTAACAAAAAACCGACTGATTGGACTCCCTGTCCAGCCTCACCGCCGACCATAAAATTAATATCCGTTGTCATCGCGGCACCTCTACATATCCTGCTACTCCTGATATCGAGGGCAGGCGGTCAGTTCTCCTTATAGAACATGTCATCGTATAATTTTTCCAGTCTGAGCTTATGTCTGGTCTCTTCACGAACGAGGCGTTGGCAGACCCGTCTGGCCGGCTCGTCCCTGATGACTCCCATCATTCTGGAATAGAAATCGATTGCCTGCAGTTCTCGCTTTATGGCAAAGGTCAGGGTATCCTGAAGGCCGGCACCTTCCAGTGTATCGCCGCCGGTCAGGTACTCGCTAATCATCAAGTCGGCTATTTTCTCGGGCTGCCAGCTCGGCCTGGGTACTCCCTTTTCCTTAAAGTCTTTCAACCACTGCGAGTGTTTTAGCTCTTCCTCAGCCAGTTCTCGCATCAGCATTCTGGCGCCGGGGTCTTGGGTCTTAGCTTGACCGGCGCTATAGAAAGCGTTGGCTGCGATTTCCTTATATATTGCTGTGTCCAGTAGCTCAGCCAGTTCGTCCAACATACTCTATCGCTTACTTCAGATAGTCCAGGAACCTGATTTTATACCGGCACCACAGGGAATTCTTGGTCTGTGGGTTGTGTAATTCCACCTCAAAACTATTTCCGTAGATTGCCTCGCCGCTCAGTAGCGGGATTGTCCCGGAATAGATAACCAGGTTATTCAGGTCGTTGTCTTTTATCCTGCTTTTAACAAAGGCGAGGATATCGGCTACCGTCATAATGGCCGAAAGTTTTGCCTCCTGGTAGAGAATCCGCTGCCCGTCGGCATCAGTCCAGCTCCTCAGAACAAGGTTATCCCAGTCCTCTTTTACCTCGTCATAGTCCCAGACGTTTGCAGAGACCACATTCGGGCACATCTGCTTTGACTTGAGAATGCTGGCGACTTCCAGAGCCCGGTCGGTGTGGTCACTGCCGGCACCCACATACATTTTCTTTCCGTCCAGAAAAAGGACAAATTCGGCTTCGCCTGAGGTGGATTTTTCAACTGTCTCCAGCGTGTCCTGGGTGGTTATCAAATAAGACGCCATCGGGTAGAGCGTCGGGACTTCGTCCGGCGCTGGCACCCCCGCTTTTTTCAGTTCCTCGATATGGCGGTTGACGCTCTTCTGGTCTCTGCCCGAGTAACCGCCGTTGACCATACGCTTCACCAGAAAATTAAGTGGCTGTGTGCCGCTCTTTTTCTTCATGGTGAGGTTCAGTTGTTTCATCCATTCTCCTTGTCGAAGCCGTAGTAGAGAGGTATTTTATATAATACTAATCCAGCGACAAAGCAAAACCTATTTCTGGTAGGTCCTGATCTCGAATGTCATCATCCCGTCCGGAGACCGGTAGGGTCCGTGTTTCATACCGGGATGGCGGTAGCCATAATAGCCTGCTTTTAGGGTTAATTTCTTGCCCAAATCTATCAGGGTACCGGAAAGGACATAAATCTCTTCATAGAAATCATGTTCTAAAACTTCATTGAAGACGGTTCCCGGCGCGTATCTCAGAAGGCGGGAAATGCTGCCTGTTTGCGGGTCCTGGTTAAGCACTTTCTCATATACTCCCGGGTAGCCGGCTACCGGTTGCCAGGGGATACTGTCCACTTCGTGAATTTCCTGCTCGGTTTTTGCCATGTTCCTCTCCCTTCTTCTTTGGTATTCAGCCTAACTTGGCCAGCCTAAGAATATCATTACCATGATGGTATGGACAAATACTGATGCCCAGAATACTTTCCAGATGTGGCAGTGGTAGCCATAAAAGCGCTGGAATGATTTGTACTTCATTAGTCGGGTGCCTATTTTGGAGCCTCCGAGGCAGCGGCAGGAAAGGAAAACCAACGCACCGCTGACCAGATTAATAATGCCGAGGCTAATTATCAGTCTGGCTACCAGGGGGTCGAGTGTGTTCATTGCTATCTCCTGATTTAGTTGTCTGATTTCTCGTGTTATTTGGCTTCCCGGAAGTTATTATTGATTAATAGTCTGAACTTCCTTGAGACGGCGTTGTTTTTTCTTCTGTCGGTATTGTCCCTGCCTCACCGACGGTAATTTTACCGCTCATCGATGGATGAATCTGGCAGTAGTATTGGAAAATTCCCATCTTACTGAAGGTATAACTAAAGGTGGCACCAGAGGTTAAAGTGTCACTACCAAACGAATTGTCCCGACTGGTTACAGTATGAGAGACTGAATCATTGTTAGTCCAGGTGACGATGGTGCCTACCGGGATAATAATAGCCGCCGGTGCGAAAGCGTAGCCGGAAATATTTATTTTAAAAGGAGTTGGCGCAGGTGTAGGTGCAGGCGTGGGCGCAGGTGTAGGTGCAGGCGTGGGCGCAGGTGCAGGTGCAGGTGTTGGCGTGGGCGCAGGCGTAGGTGCGGGTGCAGGCGTAGGTGCGGGTGCAGGCGTAGGTGTGGGTGCTATCGTGGGTGCTGGCGGTGCCGGCTGAGCACAAGCACTGAGTGCGGGGATAGTAAGCAGAAGGATGCCGAGTGTAACCAGTAAGATGCGGTAAGGTTGCCTAATCATAGGGGTGCCTCCT
>JACPSA010000128.1 GCA_016193545.1 Chloroflexota bacterium | reverse complement strand
CCCCCGATTATTAACGCCGAATAGAATAGCTGCCGAACCTTATAAATATCTTCGGAATGGTTAGCAATCAGCACTCTCGTGCTTTCAGCAAGTGCCAGTATAGGTACTAGGAGGAAACTCCAGATAATATGCATCGCTAGGTAGTAACCGCCGATGCTACTTTCCCCCAGAAGATTTAGTAACCTTACTATCATGAAAAAGTAGGCTACATTCCTGACAAGGCTGTCGAGGCCAGACCAGCCACCAACCCTGAGATAAATTCTCCAGTCCTTGAGCGTAAAGAAGGATAGCAGGTTTTTAACCTTGTCAAATATGATTTTCCTCAAAAGAAACAGGGTGGTGATAAACAAACATGAGCCGGATACTATCTCTGACCAGGCGACACCAAGGACTCCAAGATTCAGAGAGAAGGGATATCCTCCGTAGAAAAGGCTGTCGAAAATAAACTGGTAGACTACCTGCAGGACAGCGATGGTCAGTATATACCGCTTGCGGTTTACGGTTTCAACGATGACGACTGAGGCCATACTAAGTAGGAACAAGGGGATGGTTGCGGTTTTAATTTGAAGAAACTGGGATGTTGTTAACCGAATACTTTCAGGAGTGCCGATGATAGAAACGAAATTATCGGACATAATAAATAGAGCAACTGCCAGGACGATACTGAAAAGTAATATTGATGTCAGTGCGGTCCTGATGTGGGGTCCAGGACCTTCGGCCCTCTGCATTCCCCGGCCAACAAAGAAGAATATAGCCAGAACAAAGGTCTCTTGGACAACCTCAAGTAAGAGCTCAATAAACTGCCACTGAGCTACGGTTGACAGAGCATTAACATCAGGTATGGCATTTCCTATCAGGTAAACGCTATAAGAGCGATAAAACCTGGGTAATGCCATATATAGGAATATAAGAAGAAATAATCCCCAGTCCCATTGCCCGAGGAGACGCTTAATTGTCGTAATCATCTGCTATATGCAAATGATTATATGTTAGGGAGAAGAGAATGACAACATTTTGTAAACAAAAAGTGAACCTCCAGCTATCAGGATTCGGACTACTACCCGTCAGAAGACTAGCGGAAATGTCTTTTCAAAAGTTTTACCTTTTGTCCACGATGGTGGGCCGAAGGGGACTCGAACCAAACCGACTCCAAGCAGTCAAGGGCGGGTTCTCAGGAGTTGCTGCAGCGCTGGCAGTAGTGCCTTTTTCTCAAACAGAAGTTCGGAAAGCTTCTTGATTGGCTGCCGAGCCAGGATTCGAACCTGGGCAAAAGGATTCAAAGTCCTCTGTGCTACCACTACACAACTCGGCAGTATTATCTGGTGCCGAAGGTCGGGTTCGAACCGACACAGAGGTTTCCCTCCAACAGTTTTTGAGACTGTCGCGTCTGCCAATTCCGCCACTTCGGCCCGGAGCAGAGAGTAGATTTATCTCACAATTAAGGTTTATGGTGCCGAGGAGGAGATTTGAACTCCTACGAGCTTACGCTCGCCACCCCCTCAAGATGGTGCGTCTGCCAATTCCGCCACCTCGGCGTCCGCTACTGTTTGTTCTTCTCTTCAGTTGGGGAGCAACACCATCCCCCGCGCCACCACCCGGAGCCGGGGCGCCGGAACAATCTTCTACCGAGAAAACTCAGCCCCAGGATAATGAGGATAATCGGCCAGGCATAGCCCCACACTGACCCACTGAGTATCCCCAGCTTGATGAGTAACATTATGACGCCGATGGCAATCAGAACCAGTCCAAAAAACATCGTCTTTCTTCCTTTTTGGCAGGAGTGGGAGGACTCGAACCCCCGACCAGCGGTTTTGGAGACCGCTGCTCTACCAACTGAGCTACACTCCTAGTCGCTAGTAGTATATTAGCATAATCTGCCTAGAAAATTAACTGGTGCATCAGTTTATTAAATCTGGTGACATCAGTCAATCTTGTTTGCTGTTGCCTCTTACTCATTCTGGTTGGACGCAATGTTTTGCAAAGGGAGTTCTGTCTCTCATATCGCTGTCAACCTATCCCCCCTGCCCCCTTCCCTTTCAAGGAGAGGGGATTAAGGGGTGAGGTCGATGAACAATTAAGAGATTAAGGAAAACCTGCTGGCAGGTTGTCTATCGATTGCTTTTTGGGTTATATTGTTGGACTGGTGGCGATAGATTGTTATTTTATTTTTGTTTGAGATATAATGGGGTACTTGACAAATGACATATTAGCGGCTATAATGTGTGACTACTGGCAATTGGACAAGGTCGGTGGCAGCAGTTTACTGGATTTCAGAAAGGAGGGAGTCAATGAAAATAGCGAAACTTTGGTACGGTCTGGTTGTTGCCCTGCTGGTCGTCATGCTTCTCATTCCGGGTAATCCGGTTCTAGCAGATAATCCACCGGTAGATGTTCTGGTCAACTTCTATCAACCGCCCGGTGCCGGTGAGATTAGCCTGATTCAAAATCTGGGCGGCACTGTCAAAGAAGTCTACCACATTGTACCGGCTATTGCGGCTACCATGCCTTCCAATAATCTAGATACGCTTCGTGCCGACCCCAGGGTGAAGTCAGTTGAGGTGGATACCACCTTTTCTCTGTCTCCGACAACCCCGGGGCCGAGTTCTCCGTCAGGCGGAGAATCACCTCTAAGCGGACAGGTACTTCCCTGGGGGGTAGACAGGATAGACGCGGAGTTAGTGCACCCATCCAATAATGGCACCGGAATCAAAGTAGCCATTCTTGACAGTGGTATCGACCTCGACCATCCTGACCTGGCCGTGTCCGGCAATGTCACTTTTGTTACCGGGACAACGACTGGTGATGATGATAACGGGCACGGAACCTTGGTCGCCGGTATTGTCGGCGCCCTGGATAATGATATCGGCGTTATCGGCGTGGCTCCTGAGGCGGCTCTCTATGCTGTGAAGGTCCTCAACTATAATGGCAGTGGGACAATGAGCAATATATTGAGTGGCATTCAGTGGGCGCTGGACAACAATATGCAGGTGATAAACATGAGCTTTGGCAGCGCCATGCAGATGCCGTCAACAATCAAAGATGCACTGGATAATGCCTATAATGCCGGCATCGTTATCGTGGCTGGTGCCGGTGACGGCGGCAACGCTGGCGGTACGGGAGATAATATCTGGAATCCGGCACGGTATGAGTCGGTCATCGCCGTCGGGGCAACTGATAACACGGATGCTCGCTACACCTCCTCCAGCACCGGCTACACTCTGGAACTGGTGGCGCCTGGAGTTGATATTTACTCCACGGCGATGGGTGGTGGCTATGGTAATATCACCGGCACCTCGGCATCATCGCCCCATGCCGCCGGTGTGGCTGCTCTGCTTATTACGGATAATGTAACCAACAATGTCGATGTTCGGTACCGCCTCAGGAATTCAGCAGAGGATCTGGGTGCCGCCGGCTGGGAAAGCCAGTTCGGCAAGGGTATGGTCAATGCCAGCCGGGCAATCAATTTCAGCGAGCCGCCCGACCAGAGCATGCCTACCAGCACCATATCCCTGAGCGGAACGCCGACGAGTTGGGGCTGGTGGAATACCAATGTAGATGTTACGCTCACGGCGGAGGATAATCCCGGTGGTTCCGGCGTATCCGTAATCAAATACAGTCTGGACAGCGGCGGAAGCTGGCTGACCTACAGTTCAAACTTTACCATCAGCAGTGAGGGTAATAATCTGTTGCTGGTCAGGGCATGGGACAACGCCGGTAATGATGAGGGGCCGCCGGCATTTAAGGAAGTCAAGATTGACAAGACGCTGCCGCTGGCCACTACCTTTCAGTTGTTCGGAACGATGGGGGACAACGGCTGGTATAAAACCAATGTGAATGTGGCGTTCGACGGCCATGATAATACCGGCGGCTCCGGCATAGGTTCCATCGAGTATAGCCTGAACGGTGGCCAGACCTGGCAGGTCTATATTTCAACCATTACCGTCACTACCGAGGGCACTAATACCGTATTAGCCCGGGCGTATGACAAAGCCGGCAATCTGGAAGCGCCACCGGCATCCAGAGAAGTTAAGATTGATAAGACGGCACCTGTTACCACCATATCGTTAAATGGAACACCGGGGAGCAATGACTGGTATCTATCGGATGTATCCGTATCGCTGAGCGGGGCGGATAACATCTCCGGCGTGGCGACGATCGAGTACAGTCTGAACGGTGGTGGCAACTGGCTGACCTATAGCGCACCGTTCGTCATCAGCAGCGAGGGCACTAATACCGTATTGGCCAGAACTCGGGACAACGCTGGCAATCTGGAAACGCCGCCAGCCTCCAGGGACGTTAAGATTGACAGGACACTGCCTCTGCCCACCACCATATCGTTGAATGGAACAATGGGGAATAATGACTGGTATACATCGAATGTAACCGCAACGCTGACCGGGGCTGATAACATCTCCGGCGTGTGGACAATCGAGTACAGTCTGAACGGTGGTGGCGACTGGCTGAGCTACAGCGCACCCTTCATCATCAGCAGCGAGGGCACTAATACCGTATTGGCCAGAACTCGGGACAACGCTGGCAATCTGGAAACGCCACCGGCTTCCCGGACGTTCAAGCTTGACAAGACACCACCGGCCCTAACGGAAACGGTTGTTCCGTCCCAGATAGCCAAGGGTAAGCCAGGCCAGATGGTTAGTATCAGCTACAACGGCACAGCGGCAGACTCGGTTTCCGGACTGTTTAGCGTAAATACTGTGCTCATCGATGAATACGGGGAGTACAGTCAGGATCTGGGTTCCAACCTTTCCGGTACTGTTTCGGTTGAGCAACATGCCAACGGCAACGACCAGAATGGTCGCACCTATACTTTCAGGTTGACCGCTACTGATATGGCAGGAAACCAGGCTTCCATCGATGGTGTCGCCACAGTCGCCCGCTAGTAGACCCGGTTGACCTTCTCACCTCACCCATTAATCCCTCTCTCTCCGAAACAATCGGGGAGGGAGGGATTCTATTTAGGGTGGCAGCTTTTGTCTCTATCTTCATAGTAATGACACCAAACTTACCTTACCAGAACATGCACAATGATGCCATCCTGTAATAAGAAAACCACAGCTTTCTCTCACCCAGTCTTGTATCAAAAGTGACGTCCTCCTGTTACCCTGAGCACATTCATTTCGTTCAGTGTAAACTCCGCGAAGGGGCTCAGGTCGAAGACTCTTCGAGGTGGTGAGGATTATCTGTGTATTGCCACCCTCACCCTGAGATTTTTCATCGTCCTTCCAAAGAAGGACTCCTCCAGAATGACATCTGAGGCAAAGCTTCTCTCACCCGAAAGAGTTAGTCTCTCCTCTTTCAGAATCACTCGACTGTGGCATTGACAACAGCTACGATATAGGTCATAATAATGATAGTCATTATCAAAAAGAGACAAATGCTAAAGCATACCAAGCAGAAAGAAGTTATCCTCAGGGTCTTACGGAGCACTA
Source organism: Chloroflexota bacterium (assembly GCA_016193545.1). GTDB lineage: Bacteria > Chloroflexota > Dehalococcoidia > Dehalococcoidales > UBA2162 > JACPSA01. Next base: position 4,678 of record JACPSA010000128.1, on the reverse strand, counting down.
ATTCCCATCCTACCGCTCTCTGGATTTATGACGGGGTGAGACGGGAGTTGCCCCATGTCAGCCTGGCTACGGTCTATCGTAACCTGAGGCAATTAGCGGGAAGAGGCGAGGTCTTAGAGCTGCAATTCGGCGGACCGTTGAGCCACTTCGAGGGTAGAACCGACAAACATAACCATTTCATCTGTGATAGTTGTGGGCACATCTTTGATGTTGATGGGCCAGTAGATGGGGAGCTTAACGACCAGATTGCCCAGAAAACAGGCTTCAAGATTTCACACTATCGACTCGTCTTCTATGGCATCTGCCGGGAGTGCGAGCTAGCTCTCCGCCTGTAAGCCAGCAATATTATCGTAAAGGAGTTAATCAGACGGAACATTCGTCAACTGGCAACTTTTATGGAAATTTAATGGCAGATTTATGGGGAGTTAATTCAGGCGGATTAAAATTGGTATTGTGAGAATGTTTATTAGTCGGATTATCAACTCGAACCGGTGCGACGGACAGAGATGAAAAGGAAAATATTTAGTGTTTTATTAGCCCTGGTGCTGGCGTTGAGCTTCAGCCTGATGACGGCTACGCCGGCCCGGGCGGCCACCTTCACGATAACTACTAACACGAACTGGAGTGCCATACCTAGTGGGCCGCCGCTCAGCACCGACACCGTAACCGTGAAAAACGGCGCCACGCTGACGGTTGATGTGACCAATGCCGTGGCCGCTACCCTTAATCTGGGTATTAGCGGGGGCGCCAGCAACGGTAATGGAACTCTGTCATTCTCTGCCGGGACGTCTGTGCTTAGCGTGGGCACCAGTCTGGTCATAGGAAATGGCGCCAAGACCGGCAGCATCAATATGGCCAGTGGTGGCACTTTACAACTCGGTGGCACAATTACCGTCACTAACGGAGGCACATGGACTCCCGGTACAGGTACGGTTGACTACAATGCCGCAGGAGCCCAGACCGTTGATGCCAGCTTCTTTACCTCCTATAATAATCTGACCCTCTCCGGCTCCGGTGCCAAGACGACCACCGGTGTTACGGTCAACGGCACTCTTTCGATGCAGGGCACCGCCACTGCCTCAGCCGCACCCACCTACGGAGCCAGTGCGGTTCTGGTATATGCCGGCAGCAGCTCTCAAACCACCGGACCAGAACTGACGGCGACAATTCCGAACCTGACCATCAACAATGCCAACGGCGTCACACTTAACAGCAGCCCAACCATTAGCGGCACGCTCACGCTGACCAGCGGTAAGATTACTACCGGCAGTAATACACTCATCATCAGTTCCAGCGGCAGCGTTTCCGGTGGTGGCAGCAGTAGTTATGTTATCGGCAATCTGCAGAAGTATGTGGCGACAGGGGCTACATCGAGAACCTTCGAGGTGGGCGAAGCGGCTGACTATGACCCGGTGACGCTAGCCTTCGGCAATGTTACCGTTGCCGGCAACCTGACGGTAAAGGTAACTGACGGAGAGCACCCTAATATTGCTTCTTCCAGGATTAAAGCGACTAAGAACGTTAATGACTACTGGACTCTGACCAACTCCGGTATTACATTCGATAGTTACAGCGCCACGTTCACTTTTGCTGCCGGTGATGTGGATAGTGGCGCCAACACCAGCGCCTTCATCGTGGGGAGATACAGTGGCGGGTGGACATATCCCACCGTCGGCACGCGGACAGCCACGAGCACACAGGCGACGGGATTAACCTCCCTTAGCGATTTTGCGATAGGAGACAGCTGGGACTCCTACAATGATGCCGCCCACACCGTTCAGGACGATTTGTTCGATTCAAGCGGAAATAGTATAGTCTACATGTTCGGGCAGGGCTTTCTGGCCAGCCACAATTATGCCGTCGGTTATTACGATGGTAACCTTACCGGTGGCGGACAGAAAGTGGCGACCGATAGCGGGCTTGTCTCGACGAGTTCTGGCGACCTCTCCAGCCAGTATGTGCTGACCACAGACTTTGCTGCTGTCGCCGGCACCTGGCACGCGGCAGTCTTCGATAGTGATGTGGGAGCCCCGCCGCAGAATTATAACGATGTTGCGGCGGCTGCCGGCTTTGTTATCGATGATGATTTTCAGGCTACGACGGCGGCCATCCCTGAATTCCCCACGGTAATAGCGGCTATCGTCGTGGGTGGGCTTTGTTTCGGCGTCTACTACTGGATGAGAAAAAGGAATCTGGTGTATGTCAGAGTTAAGGCTTAGAATTATCTTCATCGTTTCGCTGGTGCTCCTGGGGGTGCTGGTGGTGCTGGCGGTGTTCCGTCCCCTGGTCACCGGCCGGGAATACAGCGTGGTGGGTCGGGAATCAACGCTCCAGACCGGAGACCAGTGGATAATTCAGTTTGATATCATTAACCGGGAAGGCAAGGATATGGGCTACAACTTAGTCTGGTTAAGCGGCGGGGAAACCTACACCGAAAGGGTGGTGGTGGGGAATGGGCGAATCTATAGCCATATACGGCATGTGTATCTGGCAACGGTGAAAGAGGACAAGGTCAACCTGATCATCTATAAGGAGGGTGAAACCACACCGTTTGAGCAGGTGACCTATTACTTAAGGTAGCCGGATTTAAGGAGAGATATGATGCAGGTGATAGCGAGTTTGAGCGAGCCGATTGAAAGAAAGAGACCGGGACCATGGTCGGTCTTATTCATCGCTGGTATTATCGTTGCCATTGTTGCCTGCGAATACATTTTTGCCTACTACAATGTCGCTTATGGCATTGTTATCGCCCTTGTCCTGGCGATGCTAATCTACTTCGTGCTATCAGTCTCCCGCTTTGACCGGGGGATAACCGATTGCGGTGAGTCCTTAGCCCTTATCCCGTTGTATATTCTGTTCACGGCTTCCCTGCCCTGGTTCTTCATTAACCAGCAGTATCTGTTGCCGGCGGTCTATTCCTGTATCCTGGGCTTGTGCCTGTGGCATATCTATCAAAAGAACCTGAGTCTTAAGGAGCTTTTCGGCTTGAGTAAGCAGAAGCTGCTGAAGTACTCGCTGATGGGTCTGGTCATTGGCGCTCCGCTGGGGACAGTCGAATACCTTATTCTTCAGCCGGCTCCGGCCTTCCCTGATTTTGCGGTAAAATACCTGTTGCGGGATGCGGTCTATATGCTCTTCTTCGTCGGTCTCGGGGAGGAACTACTTTTCCGCGGCCTGATTCAGCGTGACCTGGTGGCTGCCTTTGGCTGGAAGTGGGGGGTGTTCGGCTCCTCTTTCTTGTTTGCCGTGATGCACCTCACCTGGCGGTCGGTCCCTGAGCTTGGTTTCGTCTTCTTAGCCGGGCTTATCCTGGGACTGGTCTACTTGCGGACAAAGAGCCTGATGGCGCCCATTATCGCTCACGCCGTCAATAATGTGGTACTGGTAGCGGTGTTGCCCTACCTGCTGAGTTTGAAGTGAAATGAGAAACTCGAAGGTGGTCTTAATATCCGGTTATTTTAATCCCGGCTGGCGGGTGAGGCTGGCGCTGTGGCTGGTCTCCTCTGTTCTGCTCTCTCTTTTCTTCTTCCGGGAATTCTGGGTGAGTTTACCGGGCATGATATCGCCTAGCCGGGTCCTGGGGCAGAACCAGGCTTCCCCCTGGGGAGTTTTAGTCCTGTGCTTTATTTTTCTCTGGCTGAAAAGAAAACAGGTTCGGGAGCAGATGGGCGACACTCTCGGCATGGTCTTTATCCCGGTGGGATTAACTCTGATAGCCGTTGCCCTACTGATGCCTTTTTCCACAGACTACCGGATGTTCCAGGTGCTGCTGGTGGTGCTGGGGGGCTTTATCCTTTTCTTTGTCGGGGCAGCCAGGATACCATCCATCCTGCTGGCAGTATATGGTTTTGCTATTTCCTTCCCGTTGCTTATCGAGCGATTTGCGGAGGGCCCCTACTCCCAAACGGTCATCACTCCGCTGGGAGAGTTACTGACCACTCTCGGCTATACATTTAAGAGTGATGGACAGTGGCTTCATTTCGTCAGCTTTAGCGGAGAGCCGATATCGGTAGTCGTTACGGTTGGCTGTGCCGGACCGGCGACGATGGGGGTTTTCCTGTCTATCTTCACTCTGATGATGCTTGATATGCCTCTATTGGCGAAAAGAGCCGTCGGGCTGTTCCTGTTTGGCGTCATCGGCACCTGGTTACAGAGCTTCATCAGGTTGGTCATCCTGATGCTGGCGGGCTACCACCTGGGGGAGCAGGCGCTGTGGACGGCACACTTCTGGACGATATACCTTTTGTTCCCGCTGTGGTATCTCTTTTTCGCTTACATCTACTTTCGGGAGTTCGGTAGACAAAAGCGCGTTGCCGAATTGGCAGTTACGGCTGGCGACGGACGTGAGGGATGATGAACAGCACACCGGAACAGTACGGGGATAAAGGTATCAGACTTAAGATTGTCATTGTCTGGTTAGCCATACTTCTCCTCGGCAGCTTCTGGCTGACGGTCAAGGGCATCTCAGACCCGGTGAGTATGGCGGTCATTCCCCAGGTGCCCAGAGAGGGTGAGTCGGTAATCGTTATCTTCCGGCTGAACAACCCGTCTGTTGAGCTGCTGACTGCCAGTTACCAGTTCTACGCCGATGGGAAGCTGCTCAAGGAGGGGATTACTACCATCGCCCCCGGCTTCGGTAAGAGCTATAAGTATGCTTATGAGAGCCATCTTCCGCTGG
>JACPSA010000138.1 GCA_016193545.1 Chloroflexota bacterium | reverse complement strand
GTAGCGCACCTGAATGGGGTTCAGGTGGTCGGAGGTTCAAATCCTCTCGCCCCGACCATAGCCACAGACAGATACGGTCGGCTCCCCTCTCCAAAGTTGTCAAAGAGATAATAAGAGATGGCAGCAATTGTTAGAGAAGGCATCTATAAAGACTTAATGGAAGTCGGCTGGTTCAAACGGCTGATAAAGTGGCGGGGACTCCAGTTCACTTTGCAGTTCGTCGGTCTGGCTGTCTTCGGCCTGATTATCTACGCCGGAATCTTCGGCACCCCGGTAGGAGCTGAAAACCTGGGCTCAACCTTCACCTGGCTCATCTGGTGGAGCCTTATCCCCGTAACGATGCTGGTGGCCGGCCGGGGGTGGTGTCTGGTATGTCCCTGGATTGCCCCCGCTGAGTGGCTGCAACGCCTCGCGCTCTGGTGGAAGGGAAAACAGACTTTTAGTCTCAACCTGAGGGTACCCAAATTCATGAGAAACTTTGGTCTCATGTTTGTCTTCTTCCTCGCCCTGCACTGGGCAGATTCTAACTTCCATCTGGCCTTCCGTCCAGCAACCACCGTCTACCTCGCCCTAGGGCTGCTTGCCCTGGCGATAGTCGTCTCTCTAGTATTTGAGAAGAGGAGCTTCTGTCGCTACTTCTGCCCGATAGGCGCTATCATTGCCCCCTACTCCCTGGTAGCGCCTCTGGAGCTACGGAATCGAGACAACCAAGTCTGCCGCCATTGCCAAACCCATGACTGTATCAAAGGAAATAGAAGGGGTTACGCCTGTCCCCAGATGATATATCCCTACGCCATAGACCGGAATACCCACTGCGTGATGTGCACGGAGTGCGCCAAGACCTGCCCCCATGACAATATTTCGATCAACATTAGAAGCCCCTTTCAGGACATCTTCAAGGAAGGTCTGGGCTTCCGGCGAACCCCGGATATCAGCTTATCCCTTTCCATCATCGCCGTCGTTCTTCTCGGCGTTATTCCTTTCCACAACCTGGAGATGACCCTGGCCTACGCCGGTTTAGAAGACAACCTAGCCAAGGGACTGGGAATCTCACCAATGATTATCCGCACCATTGCCTTTATGGCAATGGGAGCCATCTTCGTGACTATCTTCTGGGGCTTCTCAGCGCTTACCCAGAGAATAGCCGGCGATAGTCAATATAGCACCAAACACACCTTCACCTGGTTTGCCCTGGTCTTTATCCCTTTAGCCATCAGCCTGCACCTGGCACACAACTACTTCCACCTGCTCGAAGAGGGAGCGGTGATTATTCCTAACCTGTCTGACCCCTTTGGTTTCGGTTGGAATCTCTTCGGCACCGCCAACGCTAAGGTAACCATTCTTTCTCCCGGACTAATCCCCATCTTTCAGTTCCTCACCATTTACCTGGGCATTCTGGCGTCCGGATATACGCTATACAGACTAGCCTCAAACATGTTCAAGCAGCCAGGGCAAGCCTTCAGAGCCATGTTCCCGTTGGTGGTGCTCCTTTTTAGTTTGGCCGGTTTTTACATGTGGGTGCTGACCATACCCATGACCATGAGGTTTTAAAGAATGGGGAAAATAAGCAAGCTTGACGCCGTTGGTATCCTGATTTATCTCAGTCTAACCGGGCTGGTAATGAGCCTCCTCATTGCTATGGTGGTGGTTGTCCTGAAGAGTCTCATCTTCGGGACCTAGCAATGCCAGGCAGCGCCCCTAATAGAGTTCACTAGCCGGCAGTTCAAGCCATCTTGACCTGAACACAGACTTGCCTTGGTCTCTTTTTTTATTATGTCAACTTAGTGCCAGCACTTTAGCTGACCCAAAACAATGTCCGAGAGCAAATCAGTCTTGCTTATGCTGAGACTTCAAGAAAAAGATAAAGACACCAACCAGAAAAACCACCGGTAAAGCAAATAACCATAAGCCCCACCCACTTTCACCTGCCACTGAAGAGCCCGGCTCTGTTCTTACTACTGTAGTTTCTGGTGGTTTTACACCGGGAACCGGGGACGGAGCAGGCGCTGGCGATGTAGGCAAGACATTCCGCCGGGTGACCAGAAAAGTCGCCGACTTCTCATTGTTCTGCTCATTACTCTCGATAACCTTTTCGTGAGGGTCAACCGCCACCTTAATAACATGCGAGCCTGCCTCAGCAATCCAGGTGGCGGTCTTGTTATCCGTAGCCCCGGAGTCCAACAGGTCAACCGGAACAGCAGCCACATTGACGCCATCAATGTAGTAAATAATATAGAAGGAATCTGCTTTAACGTTACCCTGGTTCTTGACAGTGACCACGAAGGTAATGTTGTCACTTACTGACGGATTTGCCGGCAACCAGGTTATCGTTTGAATAACAAGGTCGGCCGGAACCGGATAGACTATCACCCTCTCATTATTATTCTCATCACCCTCGACAATCACCTCGTTAGCGTCAGCAACCACCTTGATAAAATGAGTACCCGCCTCGACGGTCCAGGTGAAGGTCTCATTATCCGTAGCCCCGGAACCGATTGAACTAATACCTATTGAATTCAGTTGAACGTCATCAATATAAAAAGCGACATAAGAATTACTGGCTATCCCCTTGCCTTGATTCTTGATAGTCACCGTGATGGTCATTTTTTCACCCACTGATGGGCTGGCCGGCGACCAGGTAATGCCCTGAATAACGAGGTCTGGAGTGGGAGCTCCTGAGAAGTTTACCGTTTTCTCATTATTGCTATCATTACTCTCGAGAACCTTGTTGTAGGGGTCAACAACCGCCTTAACAACGTATGAACCTGCTTGAGCCGTCCAGTTGAAAGTCTTTGTTACCACACCACCAACACCCAAAGTCTGAACATCCTGAGGGTCTGCAAAAAAGTTACCGACATACAGGTGAGCAACGAAGGAAGTAGTACCAGCATTACCCTGATTCTTTATGGTAACAGTGAAGGTCACCGTCTCTCCGACTACCGGGCTGGCCGGTGACCAGGTAATACTCTGGACGATGAAGTCAGGAGCCAGGGTCGGGAAGGTTATCGTCTTCTCATTATTGCTCTCATCGCTCTCGACAATCCTGTTGTACGGGTCGACTGCCGCCTTAACAGTATGCGCACCTGTCTGAGCAAACCAGTTAAACGTCTGGCTGGTAGTAGCATTATAAGCTAGCGCACCAACGGTAACAAAAGCCAAATTGGTCTCATCGATATAGAAACCAACTACGGATGGTTCAGCCTTACCGCCACCTTGATTCTTAATAGTCACGGTGAAGGTTACATTATCGCCTTGTACCGGACTGGCTGGTGACCAGGTTAGTGACTGGATAATGAGGTCAGGAGGCACTGTCAGAACGGTTACCGCCAGCCCATTGTTGCTTTCATCACTCTCTGCAACCCAGTTTTCCGCATCAGCCACTATCTTAATAACATGAGAGCCGGCTTCGGCAGTCCAGGTGAAAGGCCTGGTCAGCACACCTCCCGCCAACACCATCGGAATATCCTGGGAACTTTTAAAAGAGCCATCGACATAAAAGGAGAGACGGGAAGAAAGCGCCCGGTCATTACCCTGATTCTTTACGGTGACATTAAAGGTTGCAATCTCACCCACCGGAAGGCTGTCCGGTGACCAGGTAATACTCTGAACGATGAGATCAGGACCAGCTGCTACCTGAAAGGTATTCGCATTGTTGACTGTCTCAGTCTCAGTTAACCTTACACTGGAGCTAGTCAGTTCGATGGGTGCTGCCGGTTGAACGCCTGTTCCCAGCCAAATCCCAACCGGCTTCTCCGTCCGCATCGTGAAATCACTTACTCTCGTGCTCAATCCGGGATTTGTCACCGGTGATGCACGGCCTGAACCGCCCGTCAGGCCCGATGCCATTGAGCATCCCAAGCTAAACAGCAGCAGGAGCAATATTACTATTGTTACTGTCAGAATCCGCTTGAGCATCCGAAATCCTTACTTAATAACCCGGTAGCTTCGTCCGCATATTCAAGTCGACTACTTGTATCATAAATATTGCTCGCCGATTAGTCAACGAGGAAAAAGGGAACAAGCTGTTACCTAAAGTATTGAAATAAGAATAAAATGGCTCATGATTCAGCAAAAGGACATTTACAGAAATAACACACCAGCCTGAATAAATGCAAGAAGATAAAGGTCTACACCATTCCCTCCCCCACGCTGGAATTACAATTTGGGCCGGGGCAATAAACCAGCCCGCCCGACAATGTCCGGGACAATTTCTTCCCAGCCTACTGCCATAATGTGGACGCCATGAACGCCGGGTATTTGCCTAATCTGTCCGATAATCTCAAGGATAATATTCACTCCCTCTTCTTTGGCGTTCTTGGTACCAGCCATTCGGGTAACTATTGAATCGGGAACACTGACTCCCGGAACCGAGCTTTTCATATAACGGGCCATTCCCGCCGACTTGATGGGTATGACACCGGCCAGGATATGCACCTGCTTATCCAGTCCCATCTCGGTAACCATCTTCATCCATTGAGCGAAGCGGGCAACATCATACACCGCCTGAGTCTGAATAAAGTCGACACCAGCCTTTATTTTCTTCGCCAGCCGGTGTACCCGGTACTCAAAAGGGTCGGCAAACGGATTCTCCGCCGCCCCGATGAACAGCGGCGCTTCTCCTGAAATATCATCGCCACCCAGAAATTTTTTCTCATCCCGCATCTTTTTCAGCATCTGAATTAACTGTATGGAGTCAATATCAAAGACACCCCTGGCCGTAGGGTGATTGCCGAACTTCTGGTGGTCACCGGAAAGACAAAGAAAATTACCAATCCCGAAAGCGACCCCACCCAACACATCGCTCTGCAGAGCCAGCCGGTTTCTGTCCCGGACCACCATCTGCATTACCGGCTCGACACCCATTTGCTTCAGCAGTATGCAACCTGCCAGGCTGGACATGCGCACAATAGCCGTCTGGTTATCCGTGATGTTGACGGCATCACAACCGGAACGCAGTAGCTCCCCTCTCTTCCGTATTACATCAGGGTTCGTCCCTTTGGGTGGACCAGCTTCGGCGGTCACTGCAAACTGACCGCTTTCCAGAACCTTTTCTAGATTTGTTCCTGCTTTCATCGCACTCCCTTCGGTTTTCACCTATAACTCAAAAGTAATCTGCCGGGGCCCACCAGAAACGCTGGTACTCCAGTCTTTGACCGGCTCAATTTCCTCAAGCTGGTCCAACTGGCCCAGAGTGGTGAGACGGTCAATTATCTGCTGCCAACCACAGGGAGTACCCGGGTCAACCTCACATTTACCACCTACCGAACCGCCACAGGGCCCATTGAACAATAATTTGGCACATCTGACCAGGGGGCATATCGCCGCTGTCCGCCCCAGGATACAACTACCGCATTGCAGACAGACCTCAGCGAAATATCCCGGCCTTTCTTCCTTACCGATAAACATGGTGTCCAGCGCGGGATAAACCGATTTGTTGGGGCTATAGAGCCTGACTGTTTGCACCTCGAAAGAGCAAGACATCACCAGGATAGAGTCGGCAGCATTAATATCATCAGCCTTTGTCTCGAGTGCCTTACCCGCCAGAGGGTCACAACCGGTGGGAATGACCATCCAGCCAGTGACTTTCTTACCTTCAGCCTCAAGCTTATCTTTCATGGACAGAACCTCAGATTTGCCACCGGTGTGCAACATGGTGGCACAGGTACCACAGCCGACAAGGTAGACCCCTTTGCTCCGCTTAAGGTATTGCTTAATCTCTTCAAACGGTTTTGGCTTTGTAATCGTTATCATTTTACCACCCCGACCTTCTTTTCTTTGATACGACTCTGGTAACTGTCTTTAAAATACTGCAAACTATCCATCACCGGAAACGGGGCGGCTTGCCCCAGACCACATAATGAGGAAAGCGGCAATGCGCTTGACAGCTGCTCCAACAGCTTGATATCCCTTTCGCTACCTTCACCTTTGGAAAACTTTTCCATAATTCCGACAATAGCCTTGGTCCCCTCCCGGCAAGGAGCACACTTACCGCAGGACTCTTCCGCCAGAAACTCCAGGCTCTTATAGACCGCATTGACAATGTCTCTGCTCTCATTTAATACAATAACCGCCCCGGAGCCGAGGACAGTTTCAAAAGACAACGGGGTATCTATCTTATCATAGGGCACAATTCTACCGGCAGAGCCACCTACCTGAACTGCCTTAATCTTTTCTCCCGCCGCCAAATCCACTACCAGCTCCCGCAATGGAGTACCCAGAACCAACTCATAGACACCGGGCTTGGCAACATCCCCGCTCACAGAGAAGACCTTGGTACCCTTACTCCGTTCCGTACCTATCTGATTGAACCACGAAGCTCCGTTAAGGATAATCTGAGGGATATTCATCAGGGTCTCGACATTATTAATCGTGGTTGGCTTCTGCCATAGCCCCTCGGTGGTGGGAAAGGGAGGCCGATAGCGGGCTTCTCCCCGCTTGCCCTCAATGGAATCCATCAGCGCCGATTCCTCGCCGCAGACATAGGCACCGGCACCCAGACGAATATCAATTTTTACATGCTTTAGAAAGCCTTTTGCCTCGACTTGCTTGATAGCCTGTTGCAGCAAGTCAAGCAGATAATGGTATTCAGCCCGCAGATAAATAAAGCTTTGCCTGGCTCCGACGGCATAAGCGGCAATGGCTATCCCTTCGATAAGGCTGAAAGGGTCATTTCCCAGAATATACTTATCCTTAAATGTCCCCATCTCACCTTCATCAGCATTGCAAATGACATACTTCTCAATACCCGGTGACTTTCTGGCCAGGTCCCACTTCAGCCAGCAGGGAAAGCCAGCCCCACCCCGCCCCCTCAGACCTGACGTTTTGACTTCTTCGATGACCTGTTCGGGGGTCATCTCGGTTGACACCTTCTGCCAGGCTTTAAACCCGTCCTGCTGCAAATAGGTAGCTATCTGCCTGGGGTCGATAATTCCGCAGTTCTTCAACACAACCCGCTTTTGTGGCACAGATAATCCCCTCAGACCTTACTTACACTTTTTCAGAATTTGTGATATTTTCCCGGGCGTCAAATCAGTATAGGTGTCATCATTAATCATCATCGCCGGCGCCTTATCACAAGCGCCAACACAGTTGGTTAAAGTAAGAGAAAACTTACCGTCGGTCGTAGTTTCACCGGGCTTAATCCTCAGCTCGCTCTCAACGCTCTCAATTATCATCTGGGCATCCTTCAGACAGCAGGGAAGACTCTTACAAACCCGGATTACATTCCTGCCCAGCGGCTTACAGGTAAGGAAAGAATAGAAGGTGGCAACCCCGAATACCTCACTGAGAGAAATATCGAGGGACCGGGCTACATTGGCCATAAAGTCTTCAGGTATATAGCCGAACTTCTCCTGAGCTTCCTGTAGAAGGACTAACACGCTCTCGTGTTCTTTAGTTTTCTTTTTAACTTCGGGCATCTCTTAGCTGAAGCCACCGGCATTTAACTGCTGATTACCAGCGGCTTTCCCTTCTTTTCTTCCCCAAGCTTCTTGGGCCGGGTCAACGCTCCGGTAGGACAATAATTAATACATATCCCGCAATCCCGGCAGACCTCTTTATTCAGCGGCTGGTCGCAATCAACCACCACCTTGGCATCAAAACCCCGATAAGCCGTGCCATAAACATTTTTTTTGGCTATTTCCCGGCAAGCCCGAATACATTTCCAGCACAAAACACACTTTGACATATCACGCTGAACATAAGGGCTGACATCTTCTATCTGGTAGAAGCGCTTCTCCGTCTCAAAACGGGGAAGTCCCACCTCAAGGTCAGCCGCAATCTTACGCAAATCACAGATATTAGCCTTCTCACAAATCATACAAAAACCACAATGACTGGCCATCAAAAGCTCAACGATTGTCTTGCGGGTTTCCAGAACCTTTGGAGAGTGAGTGCGTATCACCATTCCTTGAGCTATCGGGGTATGACAGGCGGCAACCAGAGCCCTCGAACCTTCTACTTCGACTACACAGATACGGCAGGCTCCGGTAGGTGACAACTCCGGGATGTAACACAGAGTCGGAATATCGATGCCGTTTTCTTTAGCGACTTCAAGGATGGTCATCCCTTCACGGCCGCTAACTGAAGAATCATTGATGGTTAAGGTTATATTTTCCACGTCCATCCACATCATACGGTATTCCCAGACCTATCGTCAAGCGCCATTAAGCCTGCGGCACGCAGACCCATCTCCTACCGGAACAGGCAAAGGGACAAACCCTACACCCCCCGTAAAAGACTCGGCGGACTCAAATTAATAGACCTAAGAAACTGGGGGCAATCCACAAATCGTTTGTGCTATAATTCAGCCACAAGAATCTACTATATATTCTGCCAGCAGAGGAGGCAATAAGTAGGATGTATTTCAAATGTCCGGGGCAAGACCCCAAGAATTTACGGGTGGCACTGTATAAATGCCCCAACTGCCGCGCTGAAGTTGAAATCTTCTCTGACGAAGCCAAAGTGAAGTGCCCGAAATGTGGCGAGATGGTCTATCGGGAGGGTATTGTTTCCTGTATTGCCTGGTGTGCTTCCGCCCGCCAGTGCCTGGGAGAAGAGAGATGGCAGGCGTTACAGGGTAAAAGCTAACAATATTCACCATTCAGATAACCGGCGAGGAGATAAATAATGACAACAAAAACAATAAGGCAAATCATCAAGATTGACGACGAAAAGTGTAACGGCTGCGGCCTCTGCATTCCGTCCTGCGCTGAAGGCGCCCTGCAGATTATCGATGGTAAGGCAAGACTCGTCAGTGAAAAATACTGCGATGGCCTGGCTGCCTGCCTGGCAGAATGCCCTCAAGGGGCCCTTACCATTGAACAGAGAGCCGCCGAGGACTTTGATGAAGCAGCGGTTAAGTTGCATCTGGAAGAGAATCCTGACGGTGAAGAACTTCCCTGTGGTTGCTCTTCAGCAATAGTTACCCGGTTTGAACAACCAGAGACCGCAGAAGCCAGCCCTGTAGAGACATCCTCTCCACCATCAACCCTCAGCCAGTGGCCAGTCCAGCTTACCCTCGTCCCGCCAACGGCGTCTTTCCTACAAGGAACTGACCTGCTACTGACCGCCGACTGTGTCCCCTTTGCTTACGCTGGCTTTCATCAGTACTTGCTGAAAAACCACAGCTTGTTAGTGGCCTGTCCCAAACTAGATGACTTCCAGGCCCACCTGCAGAAACTGACCGGCATCCTGCGCCAGTCAGATATCCGGAGCCTGACCGTAGTCCACATGGAGGTACCTTGCTGCTTCGGACTGGTACACATCGCCAGGCAAGCAGTACAATCAAGCGGTAAAGATATTCCGCTCCAGGAAATAAACATCGGCATCAAGGGTGACCGAAAATCCTGAATCCAAACAGGACGATGACAAAGAACAGGCTGAACCTTCCAGGCGGCTGCCAGACCACGGCTATGGGTATCATGCCTCACAACAATGTGGCAAGAGCCCTGGATTTAGCCCTCAGCCTGGATATACCCTTCTACCCGCAATTACCCAATCTCAGCTTCTATGAGGACATGTATGTCCAGACATCGCAGAACTTCCCAGGCATTGTTCTCGACTCCGATAGTAAGAAAATCAGCTTCGATACTACCCGTTTTGAAAAGGAACTAATTGATTATTCCCGGAAAATGACAGAACCTGAGACCTTCGCCTTAAGCCGGGATTACTCGGTAGCCTATCACCAGTTCCTGGCCAGGGACCTGAAGAATTATTCCGCCATCCGGGGACAGATAAACGGGCCGGTCAGCTTCGGCTTTAGAGTCACTGACCAGAACTCCCGACCCATCATCTACAATGAGGGGGTCAGGGCACTGCTGTTTGATTTCATCCAGAGGAAAGTCAACCACCAGTACCATCAACTCAAGGAAAAGAATCAAAACGCCTTTGTCTGGCTGGACGAGCCCGGGTTGGGCTGGGTCTTTAGCGGACTGTCCGGCTATAATGATGTACAGGCCAAACAGGACTATCACAGCTTCCTCAGTGGCTTTGACGGACCCAGAGCGTTGCACCTCTGCGCCAGCGTCAACCTCTCCTATCTGCTAGCGCTCGGGGTTGGCCTTTTGTCCTTTGACGCTTATCAGATGGGCCTCATGCCTAAAGGATATGCCGGTGAAATCGCTGATTTTATCAGAGGCGGTGGTATTATCTGCTGGGGCATTGTCCCCACTGACTCAGAGAACCTCAGCAAAGAAACTCCGGAAACACTAGCCCGTCTGCTTGCCAGCTACTGGCAGGTAGTATCAGCCAACACTGGTCTGTCAACCAAACAGATTGCGGAACAATCCTTGATTGCGCCGGCCCGATGTTGCCTCAAAAATATCGGCCGGGTTGGCGCCAGTGAAGATAAAGCAACCTGTGACACCGGAGAAAGTGCCGACTTAATCACCGAGGAACAACTCGTCGAGAAGGCATTTACTTATCTGGGAAGACTTTCCCAAATCCTTAAAGATAAATTCAGCTTGCCCTATTAAGTGAAACGACAGTTTTACTGGCTGACAACCCGATTGCTGCCTCAAAAGTTGACAATTCCTATATTCTCTAGGACAATAAAATTATAACCTGGAGAATAGAGGGAGAAACAAGATGGCAACAAGAGAAATGAGGCCTGGAATCTACTGGGTGGGAGCCGTCGACTGGAACAGAAGGTTATTTGACGAACTAATACCACTGCCTGACGGCACCAGCTATAACGCCTACTTAATTAAGGGGAGTGAAAAGACAGTTCTCATTGACACGGTAGACCCTACAATGCAGGATGTATTGCTAAATCACCTGAATGAACTTAGCGTTAAGAAAATAGATTATATCGTTTCCCACCACGCCGAGCAGGACCATTCCGGTACTATCCCCGTTATCCTTGAGAAATACCATCAGGCCAAAATCATTACCGACCCCAGATGCAAAAGTATGCTCATCGACCTGCTTTCGATTCCAGAAGATAGATTCGTGACCGTTAAAGATAAGGAGACCGTTTCACTGGGAGACAAAACCCTGGAGTTTATCTATACCCCGTGGGTACACTGGCCGGAGACAGCGTCCACTTACCTGAGGGAAGAAAGGATACTCTTCTCCTGCGATTTCTTCGGTGCTCACCTGGCCACCAGCGATTTGTATGTTACTGACGAGTGGCAGGCCCATGAGGCAGCCGAGAGATATTATGCCGAAATCATGATGCCCTTCCGCACCAATATCCATCATAACCTGGAGACCCTGAAGGCCTACAAGATTGATATTATCGCTACCAGCCATGGACCCATATATGACAAGCCCGAGTTGATTTTGAAAGCCTATCACAGCTGGGTCTTTGATGAGCCGAAAAATATCGTGGTCTTACCCTATATCTCAATGCACGGCAGTACCCACAAAATGGTCGATTACTTCACCGAGGCTTTAGTCCAGAAAGGCGTTACTGTCAAACTATTCGACCTGACCATAACTGACACCGGGAAACTGGCCATAGCCTTGGTAGATGCCGCTACGGCAGTCTTCGGGGCACCCACTGTTCTGGCTGGTTCACATCCCAGCGTCGCTTACGCCGCCTTCCTGACCAACGCGCTGAGACCTAAACTGAAATTCGCCTCGGTTATTGGTTCCTATGGCTGGGGAGGTAAAACAGTGGAACAACTCACCGGAATGCTCACCAGCCTAAAACTAGAAATACTGCCGCCGGTACTCTGCAAAGGCTTCCCCAGAGAAGCCGACTTCAAAGCACTGGACAGTCTAGCGGCTACTATTGCCCAAAAACATAAGGAGAATAACTTCGTCTGAGAGTACCGCCATAAAGACGATTTAAAACAAACCCGAATGCATCAGCCAAAGATAATTAGCCCGGGACTATGAAAACAAAACAAAAAGGAGGGGAAAAGATGACTTATCAAGCAAAAGACTTCGGTAATCTTATCGGCATGAATGGTTTCAGCGAAACACTGCTCAACAACCATTTCACACTCTACAAAGGCTACGTGACTAACACCAACAAGCTCGTTGATATACTGAACAGTAAAGCTAAGGATGCCACTAATCCCGAATATGCCGAACTTAAACGCCGGTTTGGCTTCGAGTTCAACGGCATGCGGCTTCACGAGTACTATTTTGAGAACCTGGGCGGGAAAGCACCTCTGAACAAATCAGGAGCATTAAGTCAACAGTTGGCCAGCGCCTTTGGCAGCTATGATGCCTGGGAGCAGGATTTCAAAGCCACCGGAGCCATGCGCGGAATCGGCTGGGCGATACTATATCAGGATAACATCACCGGCCAGCTTTTCAATCAATGGATAAATGAGCATGAAATCGGTCATCTGGCTGGCTGCCGACCCGTCCTGATAATGGATGTTTTCGAGCATGCTTTCATGACCGACTACGGACTGAAACGGGCTGATTACATCGCCGCCTTCTTCCAGAATATCAACTGGGGCGTAGTGGAGAGTCGGCTGAAGTAGGCGACCTCACTTAGCTAAAGAGACCGGTTACAGAGGTGAGTGATGGAGACTTTTCACGGGAAGGCGCATCTACCCGGGGCTAATAAAGAATGGGACCTCCAACTGGAGATAGACTGGGACAAAAAAGAGGTTAATGTTCATATCGACGAAGCTCCCAACGGTATGGCTGACTGGCCGGGACTGGTGGTACAGACCTTCGGCCCAAGAGAGGAGATAGTATTCCGGACCAAAGGCATACCTTCATTGTTCACCCACTGGTGGCATTTTGCCCGCAGTGGCAGTGGCGACCTCTGGGGCATTATCCTGGGAGTACCGGATATCAACGGCCGGTGGAGCACCTGTCCAGTATCTCTTGAAAAAATCAAATAGCCGCAAAAACAGCACTCAGCAAAAGGACTAAGCTTTAACACCATTACTAAAGAGGCTGGCGGTTCAAACCGCCAGCCTCTTTTTTGTTTCAGTTGTCTTTAGCCAGTACTACGACTAAAATCCCATCGATTTCTTAAGTGCCTGGTCGAGCCAGACATACTTCAGCGGATACCATAAAGTGGAAATACCCAGGTAGTGTTGACCCTGGTAGTTCTTTAGCCACGGCCACCACACGTGGTAGATATAGGGCGACGGGAACTGAATCTGCCAGGCTTGCTCTATAACGTATTTTTCAAAGTCCTTCATCATCGTCCAGAGCTTTTCTTCATTAAACATGTAGTCCGCCCTGGTATCTTCATACACCTTATTGGCGTAGGGGTCGTTAATCCGGGCTACGTTAGCCGAGTCGGACGGATGAGTGTGATGAAAGGCAAAGAGAACGGAAACGTTTCCTTCAGACCGGGCTGCCTCTTTTTGCTGAAAACCATTGGTTATAGACTCAAAGACAGCTCTTTCTTTGACATCAAATACCAGATTAACGCCAACTTTAGCCCAGTATTCTTTGATGATAGATAGCTCATCAACTTGGGTCGATTGGGCAAGTACCTCTATTTTGAAGCCGTTAGGATAGCCCGCCTCAGCCAGCAGCTTCTTGGCTTTTTCCGGCTGGTAGGTGTACATGTCCCGGACGACCTCATTCTGCTCTGCCATCGGCGTGTAATAAGGCATTTGCTCCGGCCAGGGGACGACCGGATAAACCAAGGCGGCGTTACCCCTAAAGTAATCCTTGATGATGGTGTTATAGTCTACAGCCATGGTCAACGCCTGCCGGACCTTCTTGTTATACCAGGGTAGCTCTGGCTTGTCTATTCTGAGACCTATCCCGTTCGGGGACCGGGATAAATACTTTGCATACTTCAACTCGGGGCGCTGCTGTAGCATCAGCTCTGCCTCGTCCCAATTAAGAGCGGCATGACCGGAGCCAACCAGGGCGTCCGTCTTACCGGTACGCAGGGCTGCCTGCTGCGTAGATTTATCTTCAATCATCAGGAATTTGACGCCATCCAGGTAGGGCAACTGCTGCCCCTTTCCCGGGCCGACGGGGTCTGTGTCCCAGTAGTTCGGGTTGCGGACGAAGGTTATCGAGCTATCAGTAACATAGTCTGTTACCAAGAAGGGCCCCGTGCCCACAACATCCGTGGGAATCCGCATTTTGTTGTATTTGTCGTAGACTTCAGGCGGATGGATTTCACTGAAATCGGCAACATAATACATTACGGCACTGGCCGTTCCCGGCTGCAACTTCATTTTAACCGTATATTTATCGGTCGCTTCTATCGATAATGGTCGCTCCTCCGGCCCGACTCTCTGCTTAAACCAGTAACCTTCAGGGTCAAAAAACCAGTCCTTCATGGAACGAACGACATCATCAGCAGTCAGTTCGCGGCCATTCACCAGTCGGCTGGCCGCGCTGTTCGGGTTAAGACCATAATGAACCCCCTTGCGGATATGGAAGATAAGGGTATCTGGATCAGGCCTCTCATAGCTCGTTGCCAGCCGTGGCCCCATGAAATAAAGACTGCCGACAAAGGCAAAAAAGCCTACCTCATTAGTGCCGGCCGCCCCCTTTGCCCAGTCCCCTCCCCATAAAGCCTCGTTGGTGAGATTGAGGTTAATGCTTGTTGACTTGCTGACCAAAACCGGGGCAGTGTTGGCTATCCGCCGGATGATAATATTAGACACCCCACCATACTTAGGAACTTCTGTTGTTGGTGCTGCTGCCGGAGCAGTTAGTGCCGCCGGTGCTTTTGGCGCCGTCGGCGTAGTTGGAGCAGTTGGCGCTCTAGGTGCTGCCGGTACGACGGGTGGCGTCGGTGTTGTTGGCGTCGTTGGTGCCGGAGCACAAGATGCCAGCACCAGGGATAATACCATCAGACAACTCACCACCAACCAGACAATATTCCTCTTCATATTTCCCCTCCTAAATCTTGATATTTGCCTAGTTTATAATACCTTTACCGCCTGCTTGTCAAGCCCGACGAAGGAATTTTATGAAAATCCGGGGAACAACACGTAACGCCTTAACTTCAACAAAATACTGCCATTTAGTCAGTTAGTAATGAGGGAAACCCCACCTCCAACTCTACCAGAGACAAAGTCACTCGCCCAGTTTATCGCCGATTTAGCCGCAATCCGGTTAAGTGGCTAATGCCCCGGCCAGTGCCGGTAAAATCCCCCTTCTTTCCAGGTCCTGCCCAACAAAGTCTAGTCCCAATTTTTCCAGGGTGCTTTTTGTAGGGAGACCCTCTTTGGTCCACCCTCTCAGTTCG
>JACPSA010000027.1 GCA_016193545.1 Chloroflexota bacterium | reverse complement strand
TTAGTGGTCAAGGCTGGCAAGCAAGGTAATTTAGTGGAGTCCGCGGGTGAAGGTGCCGGTTTGGCAGAGGCAGGGGCCCGGCTGGTTGAGATTCCCCATACCCTGAGTGTGGAGCAACTGGCTGAGCTTTTACAAGTTAGTGCCATAGATGTCATTAAGCGGCTGATGAGCAATGGCATTATGGCTAACATTAATCAGACTATCGATTATGAAGCAGCGGCGGCGGTCGCCGCAAATTTTGGTTATGAAGCACACCTTAAATCTCAGGCTAGACGAAAGTCAGATGAATTCGTTAGAGATGTTAAGAAGCAAAGGTTACAGCCGGATAGGGAGCTGGCTAATCTTAAACCGCGTCCACCGATAGTTACGGTGATGGGGCATGTTGACCATGGTAAAACCCGGTTACTCGATGCCATCCGGAAGACTAACGTGATGGGTGGTGAAGCCGGGGGTATTACTCAGCATATCGGCGCTTATCAGGTGGAGGTCAACGGGCATAAAATTACCTTTCTGGATACTCCAGGTCATGAAGCCTTTACTGCGATGCGGGCTCATGGAGCGCAGATAACGGATATTGCTATTCTGGTGGTGGCGGCCGATGATGGTGTAATGCCCCAGACTTTAGAGGCAATCAACCATGCTCGGGCAGCTGGGGTGCCCATCGTTGTGGCAATCAATAAAATTGATAAGCCTGAAGCTAATCCGGAGATGGTCAAACAGCAGCTAGCTGAAGCCGGCCTGGTTATTGAAGAATGGGGGGGTGACACAGTTTGTGTTCTGGTTTCAGCCAGGGAGAATAAGGGTATTCCGGAACTGTTGGAGAACCTGCTGATTGTGGCTGACATGGAAGAGCTTAAGGCTGACCCTTCCCGGCCTGCCTCCGGAGTAGTTATTGAAGCTGGATTGGATAAGACTAAGGGACCTTTAGCTACCGTGCTGATTGATAGCGGTACGCTCAGACCGGGTAATACGGTAGTGGTTGGTAATACTTGGGGTAGGGTCAAAGCCATGTTTAACGATTTGGGCAAGCAGGTGAGGAAGGCTGAGCCGGCTACTCCGGTGGCAATACTTGGCTTAAACGTTGTGCCGCAGGAAGGGGATACCTTAACTGTTGTCGCCGGTGAACATCAGGCAAAGGATTTAATTGAGAAGCGGCAGTCGAAGACGCAACAGAGATTGACATCAGCCAAGTCAGTGACTCTGGGTAATCTTTTCGAACAGGTGACTGAAGGACAGGTAAAAGAGCTTAATGTCATTCTGAAGACTGACGTTCAGGGCAGTATTGAGCCGATAAGGACTTCTCTGGAGCAATTATCAACCGATGAAGTTAAGGTCGGAGTTATTCATAGCGGTAGTGGTAACATTACTGAGAGTGATGTCATGCTGGCTATTGCTTCCAAGGGACTCATCATCGGGTTTAATGCGGATGCTGAGCCGGGGGCACGGCGGTTAGCCGGGCTGGAAGGTGTCAGTATCCGTCATTATGATGTTATTTATAACTTGGTCGATGATGTTGCCAAAGCTCTCAAAGGTATGCTGGCGCCGACCAAGGTTGAGGTTATTGGCGGGCAGGCTGAAATCCGGGCTATCTTCACGGCGGGTAAAAAAGAAAAGATAGCCGGCGTTTATGTTACTGAAGGTAAGGCAACTCGTGGCGATTCGGTTAGAGTGAAGCGTAAAGACAAGGTAATCGCTGAGTCTGTGGTTAGCAGTCTAAGACGCTTTAAAGATGATGCTAAGGAAGTGGCTGCTGGCTATGAGTGTGGTGTGGGTATCAAAGATTGTAACGAATTTGAAGTCGGCGACACCCTGGAATTTTTCAGGATTGAGGAAACCGGCTGAAAGGGATAAATATATGGCACACCGTGTTGAGCGGATGAACAGCCTCATTCGTCAGGAGATAAGCCAGTTGTTACAGCGCCAAGTCAAAGACCCGCGACTTGGCAATTTTATTTCTGTTACCGAGGTTGATACTTCAGCAGACCTGAAATACGCCAGGGTGTTTATCAGCCGTATCGGCGGCGAGGCAGACAAGCAGGAAACGCTGAGTGTACTGGCTTCGGCTGCCGGTTTCTTCCGTAAAGAGTTGTCCAGGAATCTGAAGCTACGGTATGTCCCGGTACTGAGCTTTCAGTGGGATGATTCTATTGAGCGTGGGGACCGCCTCTTGCGGCTGATTGATGGGATTGCTGCCGAAGAGGACCACTCAAAAACGGTTTAAGAACCGTACTATCCATCTAGTATTAGCACCGATGATGAGAGGGTTTATGATGACATGCGGGCTGACCGATAACTCTTGGAAGGTGGGTTGATTGTGGATGGTATCTTAAACATTAATAAGCCGCAGGGTAAAACCTCCTTCAGCATTGTGGCAATGGTACGCCGGCTGACCGGAGAGCGGCATGTCGGGCACGCTGGTACGCTTGACCCGGCGGCTAGCGGCGTTTTGCCGGTTTGCCTCGGTCAGGGCACACGTGTCGTCGAGTTTTTGATGGACTCCACCAAGACTTACCGTGCTGAGATTGAGTTGGGGGTTACCACTGACACCGATGATGCTGATGGTATGGTGATACAGCGGGACGACCCATCCGGAGTTAACCGTGACCGCTTGGAATCAGTGCTTGGCTCTTTTCGTGGTCTGGTGGAACAGACGCCTCCGATGTACAGCGCCGTGAAATACCAGGGCAAGCCACTTTATAAATTAGCCAGGGCAGGTGTTACCATTGAGCGGAAAAGCCGGCTGGTAAAAATCGATGATTTGAAGCTGGTAGAATGGCAGCCGCCGGTAGCTACTATCGAAGTAGTCTGTGGTAAGGGTACCTATATCCGTGCCTTGGCTCATGATATCGGGCAGGCGCTGGGTTGTGGGGCTTATTTGAAGAGTCTAATCCGCCTGAGGTGCGGCCTCTTTGATATCAGAGACGCTGTTTCCTTACCTCAGCTTGAGGATGCTGTCCGCTATGGTTACTGGCAACGCTTTATTTATCCGATAGATAGTGTGTTGTTGCCCTGGGCAGCGATGGTTGTCAGCGACGAAGCTGAGCGGAATATCCGTAATGGGCGTCCCCTGGTTTTTGAGACTGAGGATGAAGGTACTAGATATCCGGAAAACCGTTGCCGTGCCTATGCTATTGACGGGCGTTTCCTGGGTGTGCTACGCTTCACCCCTGGAGAAGACCGGTGGCGACCGGAAAAGGTCTTTTTAAGCCCACCGGCTGTTGAATATTAGATAAGAACTGAGCTGGTTCTTGACAGTTTACCTCAATAAGGATATAGTCCAGTAGGTTAAAGTTCTAATATGATTTAATATGAGGTGGCGGGGGTAGGTCGAGTAAATCTCTTGCTATCTTTTCCGCTCAGTTTGATAAGGAGGATAGGTGAACGTTGAGTAACATAAATGTCGCTATAATCGGGGTGGGTAACTGTGCTTCATCATTAGTCCAGGGCGTTCACTATTACCGGGAGGCGAAAGAGAACGAATCCGTGCCCGGTATTATGCATCTTAACCTGGGAGGATATCAGATAAGTGATATCAATTTTGTGGCCGCCTTCGATATTGATAAGAATAAGGTGGGTAAAGACCTGGCCGAGGCAATTTATACCTCGCCTAATAATACCTTCAAATTTGCTGATGTGCCGACGACAGGAGTTAAAGTGCAGCGGGGTATGACCCATGACGGCCTGGGTAAGTATCTGTCTCAAGTAATAAAAAAGGCACCCGGCCCGACGGCTGACATCGTTGAAATTCTCAAGGAAACGCAGACCGATGTGGTGCTTAATTACCTGCCGGTGGGTAGTGAAGAGGCAACTAAGTGGTATATCGAGCAGGTGCTGACCGCAGGCTGTGGTTTTGTCAACTGTATCCCGGTTTTTATCGCCCGTGAGAGATACTGGCAGCAGCGCTTCATCGACCGGGGGCTTCCCATTATCGGGGATGATATAAAATCCCAGGTTGGAGCTACTATCGTGCATCGTGTGCTTACCCGGCTGTTCCGGGACCGTGGCGTTAAGCTGGAGCGGACCTATCAATTGAACTTCGGGGGCAATACCGACTTTCTTAATATGTTAGAGCGAGAACGCCTTGAGTCCAAGAAAATATCCAAAACTAACGCTGTTACTTCTCAACTGGACTATGACATGGGTAGTGACAATGTTCATGTTGGCCCCAGCGACTATGTTCCCTGGCTGGCTGACCGTAAGTTCTGCCATATCAGGATGGAAGGACGCACCTTTGGTGATGTTCCTTTGAATCTGGAACTAAAACTCGAAGTATGGGATAGTCCTAACTCGGCCGGAGTGGTTATTGACGCTATCCGCTGTTGTAAACTAGCCCTGGACCGGGGATTGAAAGGAGCACTGACCGGTCCCGCAGCCTACTTTATGAAGTCGCCGCCTATTCAGTATACCGATGATGAAGCTCGCCGGATGGTAGAGGAGTTCATTGTGGCTAATCAGGTGGAAAAAACAGCAACTCCTGCTGACGGAAGCCGGAGTAAGGCGAACCATTGAAGGGGCATGTTTCCCAGCGGACCTTAAGTCTGGGGTAAGCTTGCCGTAGCTGCTTATGAAAATAGCGTTGGTCTCGCCTTATGACTTTGCCTACCCCGGTGGCGTCGCCAATCACATCGCGGCGCTAGAGCGCCATTTTACTCGTATGGGTCATGAGGTAAGGGTCATTGCTCCAGCATCCAAAGCGGTCACTGCTTTTGGCGACCGGTTCATACCAATCGGTAAATCCCGCCCGATTCCTACCAGTGGTTCCATTGCTCGTATTACTATATCACTAAGATTGGCTTCGACAATAAAGGCTGTTCTCAGCCGGGAGAACTTTGACATCGTCCATCTTCATGAGCCTTTTATGCCGATGCTGTGTAGTGCTGTTCTCCGATTCTCCAATAAACCCAATATCGGCACTTTCCATGCTTGTGATGGCAAGCCCGGTTATAATTTAGGCTGGCCTATTGGCGCTATGATATTGAAGAGACGGCTTCGTAAGCTTGACGGTAAGATTGCCGTGTCTAAACCGGCTAGGGATTTTGCCAGCCAATATGTTCCGGGATACTACAATGTTATTCCTAACGGTGTTGATTTAGAGCATTTTTCTCCCGATGTAGCTCCAATTAAAGAGTTTTGTGACGGCAAGCAGAATATCCTCTTCGTTGGGCGTTTAGAGCGGCGTAAAGGCTTGAACTATCTCATCAAGGCTTATCGGCAGGTTAAACTGGAGATGCCTGATTCGCGGCTTATTGTGGTGGGTCCCGGTTCCAGGCCGCTTAAGAAGTACCAGCGGTGGATTAAGCGGTGGGGTTTAGATGATGTTGTTTTTATTGGCTATGTAGCCTATGATGAATTGCCCCGCTACTACAAAACGGCGGATATTTTCTGCTCTCCGGCTACCGGTCGTGAAAGTTTCGGCATTGTTTTACTGGAGGCAATGGCTCTGGGGAAACCGATTATTGCCAGTAATATAGAGGGTTATGCCAGTGTGGTGACACATGGTGCGGAAGGGTTACTGGTGCCGCCAAAAAACAGCCGAGCATTAGCTCAGGCTCTGGTGTCACTGATGAAAGATGAGAAACTAAGGCAGCAAATGGGAGCCAAAGGCAGAGTTAAAGCCGGGGAATATAGCTGGGAGCGTATTGCCCAGAGGGTGTGTGATTACTATATTCGGGTCATTGGTGAATCTCCTCAGAAAAAGTTGTCCCGTGACCTTGAAGCTCTATCAGTTTAAGTAAGAGAAGGGAAGACCGCTTGGATAATCAGACGGCTGTTTTAGAAAAAAGAGGGTCAGCAACGAAGCTATCTGAAGCTCGCAAAATCATAGCTTTTTACCTTACCCACCCAGTAGTTCGGCTTCTGGCTAAGACACGGGTAGCCCCTGATGTCATCAGTTGGTCAGGGTTAGTGCTGACTGGCGGGGCAGTAGCGCTTATTGTTACCGGCCATCTTTTTGCCGCCGGTTGGGTAGTGCTTCTGTCCAGTTTTTTCGATACTCTGGATGGCGCGCTGGCGCGCCACACTAATCAGACTACCCGCTTTGGCGCTGTGCTTGACTCTACACTTGACCGTCTGTCTGAGGCAGTCCTTCTATTGGGTATTCTAATTTTTTCTGTCTTGAACGCTAATGAGCGTCCGGTTATGATGGTTTCACTAGTTAGTGTTACTATGGTCGGCTCTTTTTTGGTGAGCTATGTCAGGGCCAGGGTGGAGGGAATAGGTCTACAGTGCCAGGTGGGGCTATTTACTCGAGCCGAAAGGGTAGTTGTGCTGGTGCTGGGTCTGTTACTGAGCCGGTTTGATTATGCCTTAATTACTGCCCTGTCTATTATCGCCGTCCTAAGCTTTATCACCTTTGGCCAGAGGTTATTTGATGCCTGGCGACAAACAAGAAGTTAACTGTTTTTAGGGGGAAACGATGCCGGTTATTGCTGTTATCGGGGCTCAATGGGGAGATGAGGGGAAGGGTAAGGTGGTTGACCTGCTTACTGAAAAAGCAGAGATGGTAGTCCGTTTCTCGGGTGGTGATAATGCCGGACATACCGTAATTAATCCCTGGGGTAAGTTTGCGTTACATCTTGTCCCGGCCGGTATTTTCTCTCCCCGGGCTGTTTGCCTCATCGGTAATGGGGTGGTTATTAATCCCGGCGCCTTGATTGATGAGATAGAACTGCTTAACCGGTCTGGCGTGGATACCAGCCGACTGTTTATCAGTGACCGGGCTAACTTGATTATGCCTTATCATATTCTGTTTGATGGTCTGGAGGAGAAATGGCGGGGTGGCAAGGCAATAGGTACAACAGGTAAAGGTATCGGTCCTGCGTTCTCTGATAAAGCCGCCAGGTTGGGTATCAGGACCGGTGACCTTCTGGATAAGGAAGCTTTACTGGAGCGGCTTCACTCGATACTTGACTACAAAAATGCTATTTTAACTAAAGTCTACGGGGTTAGTCCTCTTTCCCTGGATGAAGTATATCATCAGTATTGCCAGTACGGGGAATGTCTGGCTCCTTATATCCGGGAAACAACAGGCATGCTTGAAGAAGCGGTGAACCGTGGGGAGTTGGTGCTGCTGGAAGGGGCACAGGGGGCTTTGCTTGACCCTGACTTCGGTACCTATCCCTATACTACTTCCTCTTCACCGTTGGCCGGGGGCGGCTGTTTGGGTGCGGGAATAGGCCCTTCCCGGATTAATGCTATTCTGGGCGTCTTTAAGGCTTATTGTACCCGTGTTGGCAGTGGGCCAATGCCTACTGAGCTGGATGATGAAACCGGTCATCTAATCAGGGAACGGGCTCAGGAGTATGGGGCTACTACCGGCCGGCCCCGCCGCTGTGGTTGGTTTGATGCTGTCGCCGCCCGCTTCAGCGCCAGAATTAATGGTTTTACCGCGGCGGCCATTACCCGTCTTGACATTCTGGATACTTTGCCGCGTCTAAAACTGTGCGTGGGCTATAAACTGGATGGTAAGACTATTGATTATTTTCCCAGCAGTGTCGGTGCTTTAGACCGGTGTCAGCCTATCTACGAAGAATTACCCGGCTGGCAGGTTCCGACCACTCATATTCGGCGGTACGAGCAACTGCCGCTGCAAGCCCGTCAGTACATCGCCAGGTTGGAAGAGTTCATTGCCTGCCCAGCCAATCTGGTTTGTGTCGGGCCTGAACGTGAGCAATCCATCTTGAGGAAGCCGCTATTATAAACCTCGATTGCCCGTGCTCTGTAGGGATGGGTTCGCTCCGGTTCTCTATCCCGGTTTGATAAATACTGACCTGCCTCCAGTTTCACCGCTGGCAGCCGCCCCAATGCGCAGTAATTTGGCCCGATTCTTGCCTACATTCCTTATCGCATGGACGACATTAGTCGGACAGTAGATGAGAGTATCCGGGCCGACTATTTCCTCCCGGCCGGAAAGTGTGGCGGCAATTTCACCGCTTATCACATAGTAGGCGTGGTCACAGACCGGGATAAGTTCATGGAAATGGGGGTCGATGGCTCCCCCCGGCTCGATTTCATCCAGTACCACCCGTAAGTGCAGTGAACCCTTCTCTTGGGGACGGATTAACTCGTAGGCGGTTAGTCCTGAATGTCCTTCCAGGTCAGTTATTGCCTTTTTGTCCTTAGCTTTGCTGATGAGTCCGTTGATGGCAACCATCTTATTCTCCTTTCCTTTTTACTTACTCTTAATTGGAATAATCTCGCAGTGAAGGAAGAGGCTCTACTGTCGAAGTTACCAACCTATCTCCCTGTCCCTTTCCCTTGCCAAGGGAAGGGGGAGTGTAAGTTAGAGAGGGGCAAATCCCCTCTCTCAAATCTCTTCCCCCTCTCCTTTTAAGGAGAGGGGGTAAGGGGGTGAGGTCAATAAAAAAGAAGATTGAGCAGAACCCATTTCCCTCTTTTTGACTCTCAATTAATAACAATTGCCACAGTATCTATCAGGATAACTTCTGTCTGGAAATAGGTCTGCGCAACAAAGGCGCCGATAATAAACTGGAGAGATTGGTCTCACCGGTGCCGAATGAAATTGGACTACCGGACTCGGATTTATTATTTCGGTAGTGTGTCGGCTGGAAATAGTTCCCGTAAAGCCGGTGCGGCGGTGTAAACACTGCCGACGCCATTGATGTAGAAGGCAACTCTTAAGGCTTCGGCGACCTCTGTTTTGGTGGCGCCGGCTTTTAAGGCTTGCTGGGCTAACGATTTTACCCCCGTCGTTGTGCCGGCAGCCGCATCTAAAGCCATGGCGATGAGCAGTTTAACCTTGCGGGGTAAGGCTCCATCGGATAGCGCCAGTTCATTGGTGTTATGAATGAGGTTGAGGAACTGCGGGTCGAGTTTCTCAAAAATCTGTAAGGGTGATTCTGCCATTATTTCTCGCCTCCTCCTTAAGTAATTGGGTTAGATATAGTTACCCCTTAACGGATTGTTTCTATTACCCTCACCCCCTTAATCCCCCTCTCCCTCAGGGAGAGG
>JACPSA010000124.1 GCA_016193545.1 Chloroflexota bacterium | reverse complement strand
GTAGGTAGGAGCATAGTCAGTGTGCCTGATGACCTCAAAATAGGCACTAATCAGGTTAACTGCCACCGTCTGCTCATCAAGGGTGCGGGCGGCTCTGGCATTGGTGTTGAAAGCCACCAGCAAGCCGGTACCGATAGCTGCCAGAATGCCCAGGGCAACTACCATCTCAATGAGGGTCAACCCCCGTTGCCACCAGAAGCGCCGGGATTTTCCTTTCCCCAGGCAGCTCATACCTAACCTCACTAGCCAAAGGCTCCGGTAATGGAGTACATTGGCATCAGTACCGATATGGCAATCAAACCAACGAAAAAAGCAATGAAGATGGTGCTGAGGGGAGCAACCATCGACACCATAGCCGTCGTTTTTTCCTCGGCGGTAACCTCATAGAAATCAGCGACAACCCCCAGAGTGAATTCCAGGGTATTGCTCTCCTCACCCACCGCTACCATCTGGACCAGAAGGGGCGGGAAGATACTGACACGGGACATCGGCTCGGACAAACCCTCCCCCAGGAGCAATCCCCCGGCAACTTGACTTAAGGCTTCACGGATGACCCTATTGTTGCTGGATTGGGGTAACAACTCCATTATTTCCTGCAAACTCAGCCCGGCACTAATCAGCATGGACATAGTCCGGCTAAAACGAGCCAGTTCCCCCAGCAGAAGGGGAATACCAATTACCGGAGCCGTCAGCCGTGCCCGGTCGAGCAACCGCCGGCCGGTAGGCTGCTTAACCAGCCAGAGCACCACGGCGACTAATACCGACCCGCCGATGAGAAAATAAAGCGGATAGCCGGTGAGAATATTGGTAGTGCTGATTAGAATCCGGGTCGGCAAAGGCAGCGCTACCCCCAGAGAAGTGAACATACCCAGCAACTTGGGCATGACCGCTGTCATCAGAATAACAGCCACTACCAAGCCCACACCCAGCACCATCATGGGATAGGTTAATGCCCCCCCTATCTTTTTAGCTATAGCACCCTGTTTCTCCATATAGTCAGCCATCCGATTCAAAACCATCTCCATATTCCCGGTACGCTCGCCGACAGTAATCGTGCGAGTGTAGATTTCATCAAAGGTCGTCGGATGTTTGGCAATAGATTGGGTAAATGAACCACCAGAACTAAGGTCATTAACAATAGATTTCAGAATCTTCTGGAATGCCCGACTGGTGGTTACCTGCCCCTGCAAAATCTGTAGAGCCGGCAGCAGCGAGATACCTGATTTGAGCAGTGTCGCCAGTTGTCGGGAAAAGATAATCACATCACGGGGTTTGACTTTGAAGAGGGAAGGTAAGGCTTCTTCGAGGCTGAACATGGAGGGGATAACCTCCACGTTAATGGGGTGATAGCCCCGTTCAATCAGCAAACGTTCAGCCTCAATCTCCCCGGTGGCTTTAATGGTACCTTTTACCATTTTCCCCTGGGGGGTGGCTGCTTCATAGCGGTACGCTATCGGCTTCTTTGCCTTTGACGGAGCTTCCAGAGTCCTTGCCATCATGTCTCCTTAGCCAATAGAGAAAACGTTGCGTATCACCTCATGGGGGGTAGTAATACCCTCTTTTACCTTCAGCATGCCATCATGCCATAAGGAGACCGTACCTTCCTTAGTCGCCTGAGCACGGATTTCATCCGAACTGCCACCTTTCAGAACCAACCTTCTGATTGCCTCACTCATAATCAACACCTCAAAGATTCCGGTCCGTCCCAGATAGCCGGTATTGGCGCAGAAATTACAACCGGCGCCAATCAGAAATTCCGACCGTTTCTCTTTCATCTCCTCCTCGTAAGACACTTGCTCTTCATGGTCAACTGCAGCGAGCCGGGAACAATAAGGACAAACGCGGCGCACCATACGCTGGGCAGTGATACCAATCAGCGCTGAAGTAAGCAGGAATGGTTCCACACCCAGGTCTATCATACGGAAGATGACACTCACCGTATCATTGGCATGAACCGAGGAGAGTACCAGATGACCGGTGAGAGACGCCTGAGTGGCTATCTGAGCTGTCTCGGCATCCCGTATCTCGCCGACCAATATAATATTAGGGTCAAGCCTCATGGTGGCTCTCAAGCCAGTAGCAAAGGTCAACCCGCCAGCCGGGTTAACCTGCATCTGATTGATGTTATTGAAACGGTACTCTACCGGGTCTTCGATGGTGATGATATTGCGTCCCACAGCATCAAGCTGGTTAACGGTAGCATACTGGGTAGTGGTTTTACCCGAACCAGTCGGGCCACTGATTAATATCATGCCAAAAGGACTCTTCACCATCAGTAAGTACCTTGCCAAAACCGAAGGCAGAAAGCCAATCTCAGCCAGGGGTAGAAAGGCAAAGCTCTTGTCCAGAATCCGCATCACCACCATTTCTCCATATACGGTATTGGTGGTCGCCACCCGCAGGTCCACTTCTTTATCACCCATATCAAAGGTAATTTGACCATCCTGAGGACGACGGCGCTCGGCAATATTCAAACCGGCCATTATCTTCACCCGGGAAAGTAACGGAGGATGGACACTCAATGGTAAAGACATCACCTCCTGCAAAATACCATCGATACGATAGCGAACACGCAGCCTGTCTTCCTGAGGCTCAACATGGATATCAGAAGCCCGGTCTCTCACCGCCTGCTTGATAAGAAGGTCAATGGCACGGACGACAGGAGCTTGAGCGATAGCTTCGGCCGAGACCCGCGCCTCCGTGGCTCTCACCTGCGGGCCCCGATAGCGCGTAGGAATCTGGCTGAGCTGTTCTTCAATCTCACCACCAACCCGGTAGTTCAGGTCAATCATCTCCTGAATATCCTGAGACGTACTGAGCACTGGCTCTATCCTTTTTCTGGTCAGGGCGGCCAGCTCTTCAATAGCCTCAATATCCCTGGGGTCTTCCATAGCCAATATTAGCGTACTATCGGTCACATCGATTGGAATAACACTATATTTCCTGGCTACCGGTTCAGGAACTAAGGCTACGGCATTGGGTCTAACTCCCTCTCTCTTCAGGTTAACAAAAGGTACTCGCAATTGTAAGCTGGTAAAGAACGCCAGCTGCTGCGGGGTAATCAACCGTTCTTGCAACAGGATATGCTCAATCTTACCGCCGTCCTTGGCTTGTAGCTCTTTGACATGGCGTAATCTTTCCTCAGTAATCATCTTTGCCTCAAGCAGTATCTCACTTAAATCCTTGGGCAAAGCTCCTTTAGCCGTCTCCATTTTCCGCCTCCAAGCAGTCTGAATCCAATCTTACTTCTGACTTAGCAAGACTCCCCGCAATTACCCGATATTAACGTACTACGCCTCTCGCAGGACCAGTTTCATTCTCTTTATATTCCCTTCGCTCCTCGGCAGCGGGCCTGATTTCCCGGCCGCTCTAGCATCCTGTACCAATAGTTCCGGAATTACAGCGACACCGGGTGTCTTTAACAGAACATCGATTAAATGCATCGGCTGCTCCAGGACAACTGTTATCGTCGTACCCTGGTCCCATGAGCCTCTGGTATAAAGAATCCTGAGCTCAGGTACCGATTGCAAGTAATTATATACCCTGGATACCAGGCTCAGCTCTGCCGACGAGGCAATAGTTAGCTCTACCTCTCCAGAATAAAGAGCCTGGCTATCTACCGCTGACAGGACCGGGACATCCCCCTTTGCGTCAGTCTTTTCCTGAACCCGCGCAACCGGGACCTCCTCATGAGGCTGAACAGATTTTTTCACTTCCTCCGCAGAGACCTTATCTTGTAGCTGAACTGGTTTCACTACCTTGTCTACAGAAGCCTTGTCTTGTAGCTGAACTGGTTTCGCTACCTTGTCTACAGAAGCCTTACCTTGTAGCTGAACTGGTTTCACTACCTTGTCTACAGAAGCCTTACCTAGTAAATGAACGAGTCCTCTGAACTTTTCCTTGACCTTCCGGTTAGCTTTATCCGAGTTTGTTTCAGCCTCAACAGGAGACGTTATTTCAGTAAAGGATTCGGCTACCTGAGAAGTGCCCGGTAACGTCTCACTGGCTTTTATCAAGTTCTGTAGAGCCTTCCGTTTCGTTTCTATCTCACTAATATCAGCCTGCTTATTGGCTGAGGATAGGATATCCTCAGCTTGCTTTCGGGCAGCTATTTCTGCCTTCTCTTTTATCTCCTGTACCTCCAGCTTGGCCTGGGCAATAATCCTGGCAGACTCCGCTTCGGCTTCTGCTTGTGCTCTCACCTTAATGCTAGCCACTATCTGTTCGGCATCAGCTATCGCCACCTTAAGCAGCGAGCGCAGTGACTCGGCAGAGGCCGGTTGCAGAATATTACCCAGCATCACCGAATCAGTCTTTGAACCCTTTTCTCGCGCCTGTCTCTGCCCCTGTTTACTCTTCTTAAGCCGTCGACCAAACCATTTTAACATCGGAATTACACCATCTTTTTGATTAACCTTTCTTTGAATCCAACTATTATCTACCAGCGGCAGATGCCGTTAGACAAACTACCCCAATTAATTCTACCGCCAATTCCTTCATCTGACAATCCTGCAAAAGAGTGATTCTAACCGGGTTAGATTCCCTCCGGCAGTAGTCCACTCGGGTGAGCCTTTACTTCTCAGACACCCCCGCATATCTATATCTATACCCTTATCCCCTCAGAAAAATCGTGCGTAATTAAATACAATTTCAGGATACAGTTTCACATAAAATTTGTCAATTAGTCACCAAAACCCGCCGATAATTCCTGAGACCACATATTAAATTTCTATCTACCCCTTGACAAAAACATGAAGAGGGGTTATTATCATAAGTCCAAAAGGATAAATTTCTCGCTAAAAGGGTGCAGTTATCTGAGCCTAAAGGCTCAATCAGCTAATAGAGTTATCCGGGGATTGAGAGAGTACCCGAAGCGTTTAGGGCTTAAAGTACTACTTCAGCCTCAAAAGGCAGGGGATGACGGGATGAAGCTAAATAACAGAAGGTCCAACTTCGAGATAATCGCCGACATGCTGAAGGTGGGGGAAAATGGTGCCGGTAAGACCGAGATTATGTACAGCACCAACATGAGCTACAGCCAAATACAGAAGTATCTCGGCTTTCTGATGAGTCAAGGCTTCATCACTAAAATGAAGATAGGTAACCCGTCAGTAACCTATCAGATAACTGACAGCGGTCTGAAACTACTAAAAAGCATCGAAAACGTAACGGAAATGCTCGGTTGGGATAATAGATAATAATTGAGAACGTTTTTCACAAGATGACCAATTCGTAAAGGGTAACCTTAGGGAAAGTTTCTTCAGGCTGCCCTTTATTTGTAACATATTAGGAAAGGGAGGGCTCAATGTCCGACAAAAGAATACTGATAGTGGACGCCGAGGTAATAAGAAAGATAGAAGAGAACCGTGGTGACATGAGCCGTTCGGATTTTATCAACTTTCTTATTAACAACTCCTTGAAGGAAGAAGACTCCGTAAAGCCAGAATATATCACCAAGGAAGAATTCGACGACTTCCAGCAAGGAACCAGGGAGCTTCTACGAAATTTCCTAGAGTTCTTCATCAGTTACGGACTGGAACTGGGCAAACAACCGGAAGATGAGACTTTTGAGGAACTTACCCAGAAGCTAAAATCCTTCGGTAGCCACGCTAACAATAAAGAAAAAAAAGCCTAACCAAACCTGCCCCAGACAACAACCGCCACATTCATCCTCAGTCAGACATCCTCTCCAATAGAACTATTTTCTAGAACACAATCACTTCCCTTTGCCAAAACAACCTGCCATAGTTCACATGGGCACATACTATGATTTACATCGGCATTGGTTGTTTTGGGTTTCTGATAATACACTTATTCGATATCGTCTCCCTGAAAAGACTACCCGGGGTAAAACCTCTGACCTGGGTTCTAGGGAGCGCTCTACTGGTCTACGCACTGGTGATGGCGTGGGTTCAGTCAGATAAGCTGCCCCTAGCCCCGTGGCCGGTCTGGATAGGCTGGGCATCGCTCAGCATATCTCTGCTGATGCTGATATATGCCCTGTTTATCAATCTCCCGCTCCGCAAGACATATCTTGCCCGCGGTATCGGTGACAAGCTGATAACCAGCGGACTATATGCTCTGGTCCGGCACCCGGGAGTGCACTGGTTTATCCTCGTCATGTTTTCACTGGTTCTGGTTTCCCGGTCCAGCCTGTTGCTTATCGCCACACCGATATTCATTCTAATGGACATAGTACTGGTCATTCTTCAGGACAAGTTCATTCTGGGCAGGATGTTCCATGATTATGACAAATACCGTCAGGAAACACCAATGCTCGTGCCCAATCGACAGAGCCTGAACGCTTTTCTCGATTCACTGAAACAACAGTTCAGAGCCTAAATTTTAGCCTGGAGCGAAGAATATGATAGAAATAGCCAAACTAATCGAACAAGGTAGAACTGAAGAAGCCTGGCAGCGGTGCTGTGGCTTTATCGACCTCAGCCTTGACGACTTTATGAAAATTCAGCGTCGTCTCATTATTGAACAATTAGCGCTGATGAGGGGTTGTGAACTCGGCCGTTATATCATGAACGGAACCAACCCCCGCAACCTGGAAGAGTTCCGGGCACAGGTACCCCTGACCACCTATGATGATTATGCCCCTTACCTCCTCAAGCAGAGAGAGGACGTACTGCCGATGAAACCAGCCTTATGGCAGTACACCTCAGGCAAATCCGGTGAGTACCCTTTCCGGTGGGTACCAGTCACTGCCGAGCAACTCAGAGAGATAGAATTACTGATACATGCTCTGCTATTCTTTTCCAGTTGCCACCAGAGATATGAAATTGCCTTAAAGAAACACGATAAGGTCCTCTACGGCATGGCACCTCCACCCTACGCTACTGGTACTATGGCACACGTCTTCCCTCATGAATTGTTTGATTTCTTACCATCAGTAGCCGAAGCCGAAAAAATGTCCTTCGAGGACAGGATGCAACGTGGTTTTGAGCTAGCCATGTCCGAGGGATTAGATGTCTGCATTGCCCTCTCCAGCGTGGCGTTAGCTATCGGTGACCGCTTCCAGCAAAAAAGCAACAACGGCAACACCAGAGCTTTGCTGAAAAACCCCAGGGTAATGCCTCGCCTGATAAGAGGACTGATAAAAAGTAGGCTGGCTGACCGCCCCTTGCTACCTAAAGATTTATGGCCACTAAAAAGCCTGATTACTTATGGCATCGATAGCTCAATTTATAAA
The DNA here is from genome assembly GCA_016193545.1 of Chloroflexota bacterium. GTDB lineage: Bacteria > Chloroflexota > Dehalococcoidia > Dehalococcoidales > UBA2162 > JACPSA01. Next base: position 5,538 of record JACPSA010000124.1, on the reverse strand, counting down.
GAAAAAATCAAGGAAATATGGGGGCGGGAACCACTGGAGTTTCACGGCTGCACTGAGGCGGTCATTATTGCCACGCAGACCTGGGACCACCAGGGTATGACCTTTGTCCCCCACCTTAATTTCTTCGAGTTCATTCCCGAAGAAGAAAGCCTTAAATCCAGGCAAAACCCGGCATACCAACCACCAACTCTTTTGTTGGATGAGTTAACACCAGGCAACTACGAGCTGGTTATTACCAGTCTGCACGGCGGACCATTTGCCCGCTACCGGCTGGGCCACATGGTCAAAATAACGGCATCACGCAACGAGAAGCTCAATATAGATATCCCTCAAATGGTCTTCCTCTCCCGGGTAGACGACCAGATTGATATTGCCGGTTTTACCCGGCTATCGGAAAAGGTTATCTGGCAGGCCATCGAGAACGCCGGACTGTCCTATGAGGACTGGACGTCACGCAAAGAGGCTAAAGATAAACCGGCGCTGCACTTGTACATTGAACTTAAGAAAAACGGCCATATTACCACCGAGCAGGTAGCCACTTCCATTCATGAAGAACTCAAGAAACTGGATACCCCCTACGCTGAACTGGAATCATTTACCGGCTTGAGGCCGCTCGAAGTTACCCTGTTACCCGAAAATACTTTCCAGCTCTACAAACAGAAACAACAAGCCTCCGGCGCTGACCTGAGTCAATTGAAACCACCCCATATCAACCCCGCTGATGATACGGTAGACTTCCTGCTTAACGCCGCTGGTCAACCAGCACCTGCCAAACCCAAAGTCATCATCAAATAAACCGCATAAACTCAGGGGGATACGGCTAAGGCACGAGCACCTTAGCCGTTATTTTTGGCGACCTGATTTCTCAGTGTACCAATCGGCTGAATCTTTACCTCAACCCTATCACCGGGGCGCATTGGACCAATACCGCTGGGAGTACCGGTGGCGATGATGTCACCGGGCAGCAGAGTCATCACCTGGGATATGAAACTTATCAACTCAGGAACAGCATAGATAAGGTCGCTGGTATTGCCCCGCTGTTTAAGCTCTCCGTTCAAATAGGTCTCCAGCGCAACATTCCCCGGGTCAAGCTCGGTTTCAATACAGGGCCCGACCGCAGCAAAGGTATCAAACCCCTTAGCTCGGGCCCACTGTCCATCCCGGCTCTGCAAGTCGCGAGCGGTAATATCATTAAAACAGGTATAGCCCAGTATATAGTCCAACGCCCCTCTTTTTGATACCTGCCAGGCCGGTTTCTTGATTACCACCCCCAGTTCACCCTCATAGTCAACCTGGCGTGACATCGCCGGATAAACAATACTATCCTCAGGCCCGATTACGGCAGTCGATGGCTTAAGGAACAGCAAGGGGACTTCAGGCAGAGTGGCCTTAACTTCTTCGGCGTGAGTGCGGTAATTTAGCCCCACAGCGACTATCTTGGACGGTGTACAGGGAGATAGCAGCCTGACCTCACTTAACCGGTAATGAGCCTCAGTCAGTTTGATGTGACGGAAAGGCTTGCCCTCAATAGCCTGGATAGTCCGGCCATTCAATATCCCGCAGCTAATTTTCCGGTCAGCAGCAAAGCGTACAATCTTCATGGGTCAAAGTTTACCCATTCCAGCCACCGATTGCAAGCGTCAGATAATCTCATTGCCTAGCCAGATTGAGTATGCTATAGTTTAGCTACTATGAAAGCAGCCCAAATCGACTCTATTGACGGAGGTAGCGTCACTACTCCCAGAGGTTTCTACGCCGGAGCCACCTACGCTGGTATAAAGAAAAAAGACAAAAACAGCCTGGACCTGGGCATCCTTTTTTCGGAAGAGCCCTGCACGGCGGCTGCCCTGTTCACCACCAACCGGATTAAGTCGGCACCTGTATTGTTATGTCAGCAAAGGCTACAAAACGACAGAGCGGTAGCCATAATCGCCAATAGCGGCTGTGCCAATGCTTCTACCGGCGAGCAGGGCCTGGCTGACGCCGCCGAGATGACCGCCCTGGCAGCTAATAGCCTCGGGGCAGCACCTGAAGATGTCCTGGTAGCCAGCACCGGCGTGATTGGGCAACCATTACCGATGAAGCTGATTAAAGCCGGTATCAGCCAGATTGTCCTCTCCAGCGATGGCGGTCATGAGCTGGCCCGGGCGATAATGACTACCGATACCGTCCCCAAGGAAACGGCGGTAACGGCCGGAACAGGCAATAGCGAATTCACTATCGGCGGGGTAGCCAAGGGGTCTGGGATGATTCATCCCAATCTGGCGACGATGTTCTGTTTCTTAACCACGGATGCCGCCGTAGAGTCGGACTTCTTGAAGTCGGCACTGCGCCGGGCGGTAGACATCTCTTTTAACATGATTTCGGTTGACACTGATACCAGCCCCAGCGATACGGTACTCATCATGGCTAACGGTCTGGCCGAGAACAAACCAATTTCAAAAAACAGCCAGCCGGCGGACACCTTCCAGCAAGCCCTGGAGCAGGTCTGCATCTACCTCGCCAAAGCTATTGCCCGCGATGGGGAGGGAGCGACCAAGCTGATTGAGGTTACCGTTAACGGAGCAATCAGTCCCGTTGAGGCTAAATTAGCCGCCCGGACAGTAGTCAGCTCTCCTCTGGTAAAGTCAGCGGTGCATGGCGCCGACCCCAACTGGGGCCGGATTTTAGCCGCGTTAGGGCGCAGCGGAGCGGAGGTAGTAGAATCAAAAATTGACCTTTACATCGGCGAGATTGGACTGGTAAAAGGGGGTAGGCCACTGTCCTACCGTGAACGGGATGTGGTCCGAGTACTAAAGCAGAGCGAGGTACCGATAAACGTGCATCTCAACCTGGGCACCGCTTCAGCCACCGCCTGGGGCTGCGACCTCTCCGAAGAATACGTTACCATTAACAGCCAATACATGACCTGAGAAGTCATTTTATCTTAATGACAGAGGGACAGGAATTGCCTAAAGCTATCGTGGTGAAAATAGGGGGGGCTACTTTCGGTAGCCATGACCCGATTATCAAGGATATCGTTGAACTCCAGCGACAGGGTAAGTTACTGGTAGTGATTCATGGCGGCGGTAATCTGATAACGGAATGGCTCTCCAAACAGGGAATCCCCACCCGGTTTGTCCGCGGGGAGAGGGTGACTGACCGGGCAGCGCTGGAAATGGTTACGGCCGTGCTCGGCGGCCTGGTCAACAAAGATATCGTGGCTACCATCAACTGCCTGGGCGGGCGAGCGGTAGGCATCAGTGGGGTCGATGGTTCTCTCGTACAGAGCAAGCTCCGGGATGACGAGATGGGCTATGTCGGCACAGTAGTCAAAGTCGATACGGCACTGCTGGAAGCCCTGCTGGACGCCGGCTTTGTCCCGATTATCTCCCCGGAAGCTTATTTTCTTAACCGACGTCGCGGGTATTCTGGATAAGTCAGGTAAACTGCTAAACCAACTCTCACCTGACGAAGCCAAAGCTCTGGTGACCTCAGGCGTAGCCTCAGGAGGGATGATTCCCAAGATTAACGCCTGCCTCAGAGCTTTGTCCAACACACCAACGACCTGTATAATTGATGGCACACAGCCCCACGCCCTGCTCAAGGAACTAACCGGCAGTGGCGGCGGGACAGTAATACGAGCCTAAGAACACTCAGGAGGGAACAATGAGTCAAGACCCCTACGACCGATTTAAAAAAGAGGAGCTTATCCTGCGGGACTACCTGGCTGCCGACCGCACATCACTGGCTAACGAGCGGACTTTACTATCCTACATACGGACATCCGTTGCCTTAGCTGCCGCCGGAGGCTCACTGATACATTTTCTTACCTCGCTGGTAGCCGATATAGGCGGCGGATTATTGCTTGCCCTGGCAGCGGGCATCCTCGGCGTGGGATTTCAAAGGTTCCTCTGGTACAAACGCCGTCTGAAAAATATTTGCTAAAATGAAAGGTATGGGTAGGTTATGAAAATGACCAACTGGCAGGAACTCGAGCGCAAGTACTTCATGAACACCGTAGTACGTGTTCCGGTAACGCTGGTGAGAGGTGAGGGGGCGCGGGTGTGGGATGAAAAAGGCCGGGAGTATCTGGACTTCGTCGCCGGCTGGGCTGTAGATAGTCTGGGACACTGTCATCCGGCAGTAACCGAAGCCATAACCAAACAGGCAGGCACGCTCATCCAAACATCGAACCAGTTCTATACCGTCCCCCAGTTCCAGCTCGCCGAGCTGCTGGTTCAGAATAGCTGCCTGGATAAGGTTTTTTTCTGCAACAGCGGGGCCGAGGCTAACGAGGGAGCAATAAAACTGGCACGTCGCTACGGCAAACTCAAGCTAAACGGTGCTTACGAGGTTATCACCGCACTGAACTCCTTTCACGGCCGTACGCTGGCAATGACGGCGGCCACCGGTCAGGCCAAGTTCCAGGAGCCTTATCTGCCCCTGCCTCCCGGTTTCATCAATGTAGAATTCAATAATATGGCCGCGCTAAAAGCAGCCACCACCGCAAAGACCTGTGCCGTGATGCTCGAACCGGTACAGGGGGAAGGCGGCGTCAACCTGCCCGATAGTAACTATCTGAAGGCAGTGCGCACCTGGTGCGACCAGAAGGGCATAATGCTTATTCTGGATGAAATTCAGACCGGCATGGGGCGGGTGGGCACGCTTTTTGGCTATGAGCAGTATGGCATCGAACCCGATATCATGACGCTAGCCAAGGGTATGGCTAACGGCGTGCCAATCGGGGTTATCATGGCTAAAGAGGCGGCCTCCGTTTTTGTCCCCGGCGACCATGGCTCTACCTTCGGCGGTAATCCTCTGGCCTGCGCTGCCGGTTATGCCACGCTGAAATTTATTATCGACCATGATATTGCCGGTAATGCCAAAAGGGTAGGACAGTATTTCCTTACCGGACTGGGAAAATTAAAACAGAAATACCACTTCGTCACCGATGTGCGGGGGTGCGGTTTGCTGCTCGCCATAGAGTTTAACTCCGATATCGGTGGAGAGATGCTGACAGCTTGCCTCAATGGCGGCTTATTGGTCAACCGCGTCAAGCCCAACGCTCTACGCTTTATGCCCCCGCTTATTATCGGCACCAAAGAGGTCGATGAGGCGCTGGACATACTAAATAAAGCACTATCCAGTGTGCTGGTTAAAGTAAAATAGTTTGATAAAATCCATTTCCCTGACCCTCTTCCCTTAATAAGGGAAGAGGGAATGTAGGTAAGAGGGGGGCGAAGCCTCTTGAACAAGCAAGGGGTGAGTTGTTTAAGAGGGGCAAAGCCCCTCTTCAGAAATTCCCTCCCCCTCTCCTTTGAAGGAGAGGGGGATTAAGGGGATGAGGTAAATAAATAATCTAGTTAACCTAAAGAGGACACAATATGTCAGATAAAGTAGTGCTGGCCTACAGTGGCGGCCTGGATACCTCGGTCGCCATCAAATGGCTAAAAGAAAAATACAGCTATGATGTCATCGCCGTCACTATCGATGTGGGCAATGAGCGTGATTTTTCGGCGATTTACCAGAAGGCGCTGGATGTCGGCGCTATCAAGG
>JACPSA010000123.1 GCA_016193545.1 Chloroflexota bacterium | reverse complement strand
TTGAGCAGGGGCCCTGCCTGGGGGAGAACCCGCCATATCAGTATATGCGTCTCATTTACTATGCGGACGCGGCTGCACGCGCCCGGCTGCTGGCGCACCCCATCCACGACCACTGGGCGGAGATAACCCAGCCGCTAACTCTAAAACACATGGGTTTTGCTATAGCGGTAGAGTAGTGGACAGAGGCATCGTACCCTTATCCGGGAAATTCTGCTATAATTTCAAATAACTGGATTCTACAGGCAGGTGTGTTGAAGATGGAAACGACAGAGTTTATTTACTATCAGGAAAATGATATGTGGATTGGCTGGCTGGAGGAATATCCCGACTACCGAACCCAGGGGAAAACCTTGGATGAGCTAAAAGAGAACCTCAAGGACATTTACGATGACCTCAGCACTGGTAAGATACCCCACGCTCGCAGGTACGGGAAACTTGTAGTAGGATGAAACGCGCTGAGCTTATCAGAAGAATTAAGCGCCAGGGTTGTGTTTTGATTCGTCACGGTGGCAAACATGACTGGTATCAAAATCCGAACACCAAGCATCCCATATCGTTAGGATGCTGAGACTGAACAAGCAAAACTGGGCATTGGGGGACAGTTCCCGAACTCCTGTTTGAGAAGAAATGGTTGATTCCAGCGGGGCAGCAGTTGCCCATCCTTTGCCACAGTCTAAAAGAAGTTTAGTAGCCTAGAATCGGAAACCCTGAAGAATTCTAATGAAGGTATTTACAGCACTAAAAATAATCTGTTAGAATAATCCTCGGGTTCGGGGACTTTTTCGTATTCCCGGAGGGCAATTGCGGATGGTCGGGCCGCCATCTGAGCTAATTAGATGGCGGCTTTTATTTTATGGGGGAGCAGACAATGGCCGAATTGAGGAATGAGGAATGAGGAATAAAAATGATGGAGCTATGGCAAACACTTAGTGAACAGCAGGCTTTAATGATACTGGTACCCATTGGTGTAGCCGTCTTTGTGACAGCTCTATGTCTGGTACTGTGGAAGTTTCTATATCAGTGGCTGGCTCGTTGGGCCAAAAAAGCCAACAGAGAGCTAGCTGATACCGTTCTGCGCTCTACCAGGGGGACCTTGGTGCCGTTGTGTTTCGTCGCTGGCATCTATGCCGGCATAAGGGTCTCTGGATTGCCTGAGGCATGGATGGGCGTAGCTGACAAGCTGATGTTAAGCCTCCTAATCATTTCTATTGCCTTGGCAATTGCCAGCTTAGCCACCATTGGTATTACCAGCTATGCCCGCCAGTCCAGAATAGCCATGCCAGTGACCAGCTTGGCTCAGAATGCCATCCGTGGACTTATTCTGCTCCTGGGTGCTCTTGTTTTGTTGGATACTCTTAATGTGAAAATAACGAGCTTAATAGCTGCCCTGGGAATCGGTACGCTGGCAGTTGCTTTGGCTTTACAGGATACCCTCTCAAATGTGTTCGCCGGTGCCTATATCATCCTCAGCAGAAACATAAAGGCCGGAGACTATATCAAGGTTGATTCTGGCGTGGAAGGATACGTGGTAGATATAGGCTGGAGAGCTACCACCATAAGGCCATTTGAAAACACCATAGTTATCATACCGAATTCCAAGTTAAGTCAGTCCGTAGTCACCAATTACAATCTGCCCGAGCCCTGGATTCAGGTAGCCATCCCTATAAATGTAAGCTACGATACTGACATAGAAAAACTGGAGAGAGTGCTGATCGAAGAAGGGAAGAGGGCTATCACTGAGGTGCCGGGGATGCTTACCGAGTTCGAGCCGGTGGTCCGGTTCATGCCCGGCTTTGGTGATTTCTCACTGAATTTCGTCTTCGTCTTCAGAGTCAAACAATATGTCGAACAATACTTTGTGCAGCATGAACTGAGAAAAAGGATACTAAAGCGTTTCCGTCAAGAAGGCATCGAGATACCTTTCCCCATTCGCACTATCCGTATGAGCACCAACCAAACCGAGTCAAAAGGAGGGATTGATGCCGGCCACAAGTCAGATGAAAATACAGGGGCTATTTCTTGACTATGATGGTACTATAAGTCCACTCAATGTGCTAAGGCAGGAATCAAGAGTACCTGCAGAAACGGAGTCGGTTTTGCATCGAATCAAGCAATCGATTCCGGTGGGCATCATAACGACCAAGGACATGTCTTTCATAGTGAGTAGGACTCCATTTGCCAGCGCCTGGTGTGCCATCGGCGGACTGGAGATAAAAATTGGTAATAAGATAATTACCGACCCCTGTGTTCAAGCAGCGCTACCCTACATGACACTGGCTTTGCAATACGCCAGGCGCTACAGCGATAATCACCTGTTTATCGAAGAAAAACAGGATTCCACAGGGCAAACTATAGCCTTCTGTGTGGATTGGAGGCAATCGCAAGACCAGAAGGAGGCTGAAGCCAGGGCAAGCAAAGTGATGGCTGACTGTCAAAAGCCGCCTCTAAACGTAATTAAGTATGAAGGACAGCCCTTTTTTGATGTCTATCCCTGCCGCACTGACAAAGGCAAGGCTCTGACAAAATTGAAGCGGAATCTTGGTGTGCAGGACGGCGTGATGTATATGGGCGACTCGAAAGTGGACAACCCGGCTTTCAAGGTCGCTGACATTGGTATTGGTGTTTTGCACGGGGAGTCTGCAGCAAAGCTGGTCTGCGACTATTACATAAAATTTGAAAATGTAGTCAGCTTCCTGCAGCGCCTCGCGGAAAATAGTCTTGTCTTCTCTCAAGACTTCCCTGAGATTACATTGAGAGGAGGTGGTAAGAGAAATGATACGTAAGAACATTGGCATCTTAATGTATCAGACGAGCACCAGCAAGGGTCAGGAGCTGGTAGCTCAGAGAATGGTCAGGGAGTTCCGTAAGCTTGGACAAAAAGCCTATCTAATCACAAGCCTCTTCCATGATGGTAGAGAAGTAGTCCCCGCCGAAAGTTTGAAGAAGGGTCCGGGCTATCTCTACACTGGAGATAGCGTATTGAAGATACCTCTTATCAGGGTTGATAGCTACATAGCCAAATGGCCGCCACGCCGCATAATCTTCCGGGATTTTATCCACACCCTGGAGAGAATCGTCGACAAATTCGAGCTAAACGTGCTTATAACTCACAGCACCCTCTGGAACGGGCCGGAGGAGGCGGCAAAATTTATCACCTGGCGGCGGGATATGAGGAGTGTGGGAGGTTATCAAGACCCCATTGTCTTCTGTCATATGTCGCATCTACAGGAGGCTTCCCCCCAGAGGTACTCCCTTTCTGAGTTGACCTTCAGAACGGCCTGGAACAAGTTCTCTCTAACCAAAATCATGGAAACAGCCAATCTTATCCTGGTAGTGACCCCTTTCGAGAAGAATTCTAAGGTCAAGATGGGGGCGAAACCGGAGAAAGTTTTTCTGTTCCCTGGTGGGGTGGATGACGAAGTCTTTCTTCATTTTGCTGCCGAGGATACTGCTGATTTCCTCAAACGTCATAATATAAATGCTGGCACCAGGATTGTGTCCTATTTGGGCACCATCGAGGAAAGGAAAAATCCCATGGCTGTGCTCAAAATTGCTGAGAAACTGAAAGAGAGGCAGGGCCTTCATTTCATTCTCGCCGGGAGGGGCGACTCAACCTATGCTGAAGAGTTTGTAGAACTGGCTAATAGCCTGCCCAATGTAACATATCTCGGGGAGATAGATGAAAAGGAAAAGATTCAGTTGATTAAAGCATCCTATCTGAACATCATTATGAGCCACCTCGAAGCCCTGGGAATAGCTCAGCTTGAGTTTATGTACTGCGGCGTTCCGGTTATTACCTCTGCAACCGGTGGACAGTCCTGGGTAGTTCAGAATGATGTCGAAGGTTCCCACGTAAAGGGACCTGATGATATTGATGGTGCCTGCAATGCCATAGTCAAGCTATTAGAAGATGATAACAAATATCGCCAGATGTCGAGTAATGCCAAAGCAAAGGCGAGCAAGTTAACCATTTCCAGGCTAGTAGAAGAGCTGGATACCGCCATTGAGATAGAAATGATGAAGGAGAGCGGTATGGCCGGGATTCCAGCAGAAGTGCAGGCCACTTTGGTCACGCCTGAACATGCCCTGAAGACTTGGACGGCCGGTGCCTCAGGGATAGTGGCTACAAACAAGCGAATCTTCATAAGACAGGGCATTATCTCCAGGACAGTAACAGAGCTGCGTTATGCTGATATCAAGTCTATCGAGCATGCCAGAAGATATCCGTGGAGAACCCTGCTTTCAGGAGTGATGATTTCTGCCTTCTTCCTTATTGCACCTTCCCTGCGGCCCTTCTTTTCCCGAGCATTCGTTGCTCAGATAGAAAGCTGGGTTAACAGCATTGCGCTATCAACCCCGGCATGGCTCACATCAGAAATGATTACGCAGCTTCTATTACCCTTGCTACCTGTCCTTATAGGTATAGTACTGTTCCTCCTTGGAGCCAGGTTGGGGTTTAACCTGTATGGTCCAGGGATAAAGCCGCTATATTTACCCAGACGATTCAAAGAAGCCATAGGATTTATTAGAGAGAAAATAGATAGCTTGGCGCCATAGGTCAGCGGTAAACCGGAGTAGCCAGCGTTGGAACTAAAGGCTTCCGTATAACTTGAAGTAATCTAATTACCATTATGGTGGGCGGTACTGCCCAATACGCAGAACCAAAACCTTCGAACTTGCTTTCAGTTTGAAAATCTAAGTCGGTCTCCTCGACTGATATAGGTGTGGTACCAAAACATATGTACCCACAGTCACATTGAGGCTTTTAGCTCAG
>JACPSA010000042.1 GCA_016193545.1 Chloroflexota bacterium | reverse complement strand
CTCTAAAATACCTTCCCCCTCTCCTAAAAAGGAGAGGGGGACTAAGGGGGTGAGGTTAACAAACAACCAAGATTAAGTAGAACCCAACGAATTTCTTTGACTGAGCTAGTAATGATTCTGGTAACGGCCTTTGCCCTCTTTGAGTTTAATGATATATACTTAACTGATATTCGTGCCAGGGAGCGGATGAGTCCCGGTGGGCTCCGCGGACTTCAAATCCGTTGGGGGGCATTAATCATGTCTTCGGTGGGTTCGACTCCCATGCGCTCCCGCCAGAAATACTTATAGCTTTTCAAACTTTACAACGGCGCAGTTGTCGTTAGAAGCCGACAAAGTACGCAATTAAAGAGACAAGAAGAGCAACTGCGCCCAGGGCTACCAGGATAATAGTGAACAGGTTACCTCTGGTTGCAAAGCCACTGCTGATAGAGGTGTCTTGATATTTCCCCAAACCTTCATCCTCCCAGAACTTTTCCAGACGCTCCGTAATCTTTACCCTTCTTTTCTTTCCCATTAGCAATGCGTACCCGACACTTACATTGAGAATAATGAGGAAAGCGGTGAGCACGAAAAAGGTGAGTTTTATGGCTAAGCCCGCTTTAGGCCCGTGCGCGCCGGCGGCTACACTGGTATTGGCTATTAGCAGTATCACGTTGAGTACCATGCCTATCATAATGACTGTCTTGTCAGTTTGAACAGACTGTTCGAGGTCAGCATTCATTTGGTCTAGCATTACCTCTTTCATATGTTCCTCTCCTTTTGTCGCGGCTGTATCAGTCAACCGTCGTACTCTTGATGCACGCTTGGTTTTTTGCCTGTTGCGATTAACCAACCAGACAATTAGAACGATTGGAACTACGAAGCTCAAAAGGCTAGATAGCACACTAACAAAACTAAGCATAACTGATTTCCTTTATACTATAAAAAAACGAAGGTGTCAAAAAGTGGTCTTGAAGGTCAAGAAACTGTTAATCTTTTCCGGTGCATCTTGACAGCGAGGCCGATTTGAGCGAAGATTGTCGAAAAGGGGAAGGAGTAAGTTATAATGGCTAATATCACTTGCCCTAAATGCGGCGACCAAAGTTATTTTTCTTTGGCAGAGTATAAAGGCCCTTTCCGGTGCAAAAAGTGTAGAGAGACCTTCAACATTATAATCGAAAATGGCGAGGTAAAGTCCTCTCAGCCGGTCAATCAGTCGGAAGTCGATAAACTGAATATACGGACTCATGAAAAGGCGGAATCCCATGATGGAGATACTCCGTTGTAGGTGACGCGATATTCCCCTACACTAAATCTATAGCTGACTATCGGCTTCAATACAACACCCGCTCGTCACCAACGCGGCGGGTTATCCTCTTTTCATCAAGATACTCCAGGAAAGCCTGGGCGTATTTGCGGCTGGTCTGAAATAAGTCCCGAACTTCAGCTAGAGTTACCTTACCATGCATCTTGATATGAGCCCTGACCCTGGCAACCATCTCGTTGTAAGCGGAAGCGGCAAAGACCACGCCATTACTGACCTTCACCACCCTTTGCCGTTCAATGAGCCAGTTGAGCAAATCAGGCTCGGGGAGCTGGTCGCCGAGGGGAGCATAGGGGTTTTTTGCGAGGGATTGCAAAAAGGCATCAATTTTAGTTTGCTGGGCTGAGGTCAGTCGGACCTCATGGGTGGGTAGGCGGACAGTCAACCCTGTCTCGTTGAGGATACCTTCATCAAGAATCTTTTGTAAAATCACCGGAGAGTGATTGCCCAGTTTCAGTCGGCTGCCTAGCTCTACTTTGGGCATGCCGGAGCGGGTCGGGAATTTCTGGTGATAATCATGGAGTATATCGGTCGCCTGCTGGGTCAGGCGCTGCCAGCCGGTGGTAGTGAAGAGAAGGCGTGATTCCCCCTGGCCGAGGCTGATTACCCTGGCTTGCTCCATGAGAGACTCTAAGGCTGGACGGGTGTCACTGGCGGGCAGGTCATATTGAGCTAACAGAGCGGGTAACTCCAGGGGCTGTTTGGCCTCTAACAGCGCTATGATGACTTCTTCGGGGGTGCCTTCCTCTTTAACCTTCAGGCTTTCGATTGTGGTCGACCGGAAACGGCGCAGTCGTTTGGAGTGGGTATCGATAATGTTACCGCCACCCAGGGTCTCCATCGTTGAACGTATAATGAAATAGTCACCCTTGACCAGCGCCACCGGCTGACTCAGCGTTAGCTGTGCCCGGGTGGTCTCGCCGGGCCCTAGCTTGTCTTGCTCCAGCAGGCGGACTTTAGCCATCGCCTCAGCTGCTCCTGTATGAAAGCTAACGGCAGCGTTATGGGGTAAGGGACGGCGCAGATAGGGGAGCAGGCGGAGCCGCACACTTAACATAATAACAGGGGTCAGCCAGCCCGGTGTGGTCAGTACATCCCCGCGCTGGAGCTGGGAGGTGGCAATGCCCACCAGATTGGCGGCGACTCGACTACCTGGGGTTGCTGTGTTGACGCGGGCTTTATGTGTCTGTAATCCTCGTATCCGCGATTTCAGTGCCGGGGGGACGATTTCTATTTCCTGGCCTGTAGAGAGCGAGCCATCGAGCAGCGTGCCGGTGACAATAGTCCCCGAGCCGGCGATGGTGAATACCCGGTCGATGGGCAGTCTGGGACGGCCAATATCTTTCTTAGGTTCGATAGTGCCTAGCAGTTGGTCAATGGTGCTGACCAGATCGGGTAACCCTTCTCCGGTTACCGCCGAAACAGCGATGATAGGGGATTGGGCTAAGCTGGTAGAGCTGAGTAGCTTCTCGATATCGATTTTGACCAGGTTCAGCCACTCCTCGTCCACCAGGTCTTTCTTGGTGATGACCACAATTCCTCTTTGTATTCCGAGCAGGTCGAGAATGGCCAGGTGTTCTCTGGTCTGGGGCATTACGCCTTCGTTGGCGGCGATGATAAGCAGTGCCAGGTCGATGCTGCCCACGCCGGCCAGCATGTTCTTGATGAACCTCTCGTGTCCGGGGACATCGACAATGCCCACTTCCTGCCCGCTGGGCAGCTTTAGCCAGGCGAAGCCGAGGTCGATGGTCATCCCCCGTTCCTTCTCCTCACGCAGTCGGTCGGGGTCTATACCGGTCAGGGCTTTCACCAGTAGCGACTTGCCGTGGTCGATATGCCCGGCAGTACCCAGTACAAACATGGTATTTTCCTTGCTAATGGCAGTATTGGCTAACGGTTAGCTGTGTTTCAAAATAGCCGTTAAATTCCGCAGTTCACGGAGTAAGATTTCATCTTCTTCAGGCAGGATCGAGCGTGGGTCAAGCAGCAGGACATCATCACTGACGCGGCCGATAATCGGGATATCGGCGCTGCGGAGCTTTTGCGCCAGAGTTGGCGCTAAGTTACGGTTCTTGCCTTTATGCTCGCCTTTAATGGCGACCAGCTTCGTTGGCAGGGTGCTTTCCGGCAGGCTGCCTCCGCCAATCATGCTTTTCCCGTCTATCACCTGGGCCATGCCTTTGAGTGCGTTAGCCCATTTCCCAGCCCGCTGTTCGATATCTTCTAATGGTGTTGAGAGCATAGCCCACACCGGTATTTTGCTTTGGGCTTCGCCTTTTAAGTAGTGCCGCAGGGTGGCTGCCAGACCGGCCAGCCTGATTTTGTCGATGCGTACCGCCCGTGCCAGCGGGTGTCTTTTTAGTTTATCGATAAGCGCTTTCTCACCCACGATAATCCCGGCTTGGGGCCCACCTACCAGCTTATCTCCTGAAAAACAGACCAGTCCGGCACCAGCGGTCACGCTCTGTTGTACCATCGGTTCCGGGTCGAGTCCGAAGGCAGTTGTATCCAGGAAACAGCCGCTGCCCAGGTCATCGACTACCGGCAGGTCGTGCCGGCGTCCCAGTGTTACCAGTTCTTGAAGGCTTACGGAATGAGTAAAACCGGTTATCTTGAAGTTGCTGGTATGGACTCGCATCAGTGCTGCCGTGCGGTCGGTAATCGCCTGTTCATAATCGGTAATATAGGTGCAGTTGGTGGTGCCCACTTCCACCAGCTTAGCCCCGCTCTGGCGCATGACATCAGGGATACGAAAGCTATCTCCAATCTCTATCGCCTCACCCCGGGAGACAATCACCTCTTTTCTTTTAGCCAGTGCGCTGAGGACCAGCAATATGGCTGAAGCGTTATTGTTCACCACCAGGCCTGCCTCGGCACCGGTTAGCTGGCACAGCATCGGTTCGATGTGAGTTTGGCGCGACCCTCTGGTGCCGCTGTCAAGATTGAATTCTATGTTAGAGTAACCCTGAGCGGCGCTAGACATAGCGGCTACTGTCTCCGGGCTGAGCGGAGCACGCCCCAGGTTAGTATGCAGCAGCACGCCGGTGGCGTTGATAACACGGCGCAGGCTGAAATTCTCCAGTTTGCCTATTTCCGCAAAAATGGAGTCGACTATTTTATCGAGGGGAGGACAGGGATTGCCCGCGACGATAGCCAGGCGCTCATGCTCCAGATGCTGCCTGATTACACTTACCAGGAGCTCGTGGGGATAAGTATCCTCAAGCTGTTTAATCCGCTCCTCGGAGAGGATTTTATCGACACCGGGCAGGCGACGAAATTCGCTGTTCATCAATACTCTGATTATTCTAACATATTCAGATTCGCCTTCAAAGTTGATAATTTTAGAATCTCACCCCATTAATCCCCCTCTCTTATCTCTCCTATATTCCCCCTTCCCTTATTTAAGGGAAGGGGGACGGGGGGGGTGGGTTTCCAAACACTCTCTTATCTATCCCTGTTAAATCTGATAAACGGCAACAGCTTTGCTTTTAAGGATGGCGAATGCTAAAATGCCTGATAAAGCCGGGCGTTAATGCCTGGTTTTAATAATGGAGGAGTTGGATGGAGAGGAGAAAAGACCCTCGCCTGACCGAAAGTGTTCGCGGAGCCGGTTGAGCTTCTAAACTGGGTCCGGGAGACCTGTATCAGGCACTATGTGATTTGCCCTTAATATCCGACCCGAACGTGATTCGAGGTATGGAAAGTCTTGACGATGCCGGCGTCTATAAGCTGACGGATGAACTGGCTATTATCCAGACCGTCGACTTCTTCACGCCCGTCGTCAATGACCCCTACACGTTTGGCCAGATTGCTGCGGCTAATGCCCTGAGCGATGTCTATGCCATGGGCGGTAAGCCGTTGACAGCGATGAATATTGTCTGTTTTCCTGTCGAGTCACTGGATATTTCGGTTCTGAAGGCCATCCTCAGGGGTGGTAGCGACAAGATGATGGAGGCAAAGGTAATACTGGTCGGCGGGCACAGTGTCGATGATACCGAGCTTAAATACGGGCTGTCGGTCACCGGTACGGTACATCCCAAACGGCTGGTGACCAATGCCGGCGCTAAAGCGGGGGATAAACTCATCCTGACCAAGCCGCTGGGGACCGGCATTATCAACACTGCCGTCAAGAGGGGGGCGGTTGCCGAGAAGGCAGTCGCCAGAGTTATCAAATGTATGGCGACTTTGAATGACAAAGCGTCCGAGTTAATGCAGGCAGTCGGCGTCCATGCCTGTACCGATATCACCGGTTTCGGCTTTCTGGGACACATTACCCAGCTAGCTCAGAATAGCCAGGTAGGTATTAACATCAATGTTGCTGCCATCCCTTTGTTTCCGGAAGTAACCAAGTTTGCCAGGCGTGGATTGTGTCCCAGTGGCTTAGGGCGCAACCGGGACTTTTACTCTCTTTCAGTGAAAATTGCCAGCAAGATACCCGGTTATCTGAGCGATATCCTCTTTGACCCTCAAACTTCAGGGGGACTGCTTATTAGTCTGGCTCCCCGGAAAGCAGAACGACTGCTCGGTAGGTTGCGACAAGCCGGTATCGAGGATGCAGCTATTATCGGCGAGGTGGTCAGCGGACCCGAAGGGGTAATTACCGTCAGCTAGGAAGACGGTCTGACGTTACTCCTCTTCTTTTAGCTTCGATAGATAGACAGCACCACTCTCTTCAATCCGGCCATATTTCATCACCCGGGTAATGAGTTCTTTATTCCACAGGCCTTCCTCGACAATTCTGCTCAGCGCTGTCGTGTCAAGCTGGGAAACCTCTGGCCATTTGCCCGTCTGTATGATTACATCATCCAGTTCTTTGCGTTCAACCTCGTTCTTACCGGGGAACTTCAACTTCTTATCGAATCTTACCCTGGCTTGATGACTGCTGCCTCTAATCATAGTCACCTGCTCACGGCGGGCATATTCGACAATGGCTTCTTTCACCTTGTCTGCCTCTTCTCCGATTACCCGTGCCTGTTCTCTTAGCTCGGCATACTTATTGACCAGTGCGACACCTGGCTCATTGAGGTACTCATTGGCCGGCAGGGCTTCCACGGTATAGAAATGCTTTCGATTGGGGCAGAGGTCAGGGTATTCGCACCATTCACAGTAGCCGGATTCTTTTGGCGGGAACTCCTGAGCGGCTTCAATCTCGTCGATAAGCCTGGTGGTATCGGTTACCAGCCGGGCAATTGCCTCATCAGAGCGTGAGGAAACAAGCTCCCGGTCGAAGGCCAGGTAGTGCCAGATGAGCCTGATATCCCTGACATCCGGCCACCTCTTTAGCACACCGATATGGTACAGTCCTAGCTGGCGGTCACTATCAATCTGTTCCTGGCTGGGCAGGTAGGCTGAGGTCTTGTAGTCATGAATCCGGTAGACTCCATCGGCAGTGCGGGACAGCCGGTCGATGTAACCGATAAGTTTGTACTTATTTTCATCGTCCAGGGCGAAGTTGAGCCTCATCTCCGTCTGGACGGTAGTGTCCGAGCCGAAGGGTGCGTAACGCCGGTAGTAGGTATCGAGCATCTTTCTGCCCAGAGCTTGATAATGCTCCTGTGTCAGGTCTTTTTTAGTAATAAAGATTAGGTCATGCCAGTTCTGCTGCCAGATGTTATCGAAATAGGAGAGTAGTTCCTCCAGGCGGTTTAGCCTGGTGAACCGGGCGTCATCATAGCACTTCTTCAAGGTCTGGTGGACCATTGTCCCCAGGAAGCCTTCGACGCCTTCGGTGTCCCGTTTAATCCTGTCCCTGTAGGAGAGTTTATACTTCAGCGGACAGTCCTGGTAGATGCTTAGCTGTGAATGAGAATAAATAGGCATAATGACCTCCCGCGAATCTATTAGTGTAGTTTTCGTCT
>JACPSA010000122.1 GCA_016193545.1 Chloroflexota bacterium | reverse complement strand
AGGGCAGAAGTGCCTAGCATGGCTGAACAGGAACAAGCCGTTAAGAGAACTATAAAAGCGGTGCGTAACCGAGGAGACGCTGCTCTCAGGTATTATACCCGGAAGCATGATAGGGTAAAGTTAACCTCACTGGAAGTATCAAAAAAGACTATAGCCAACGCTTACCGGCAGGTTGATGCCGGGCTGGTAGCCGCGCTCAAACTGGCGGCTGAGCGAATACGTTCCTTCCACACAGTACAGAAGGAGGCACTCTTGCAAGAGAGTAACAGGGCGGGTGTAGGTTGGTTGATACGCCCGCTCACTCGGGTTAGCGTCAATGCACCCGGATTCAGGGCTCCTTTACCATCATCACTGCTGATGACGGCTATCCCGGCCAGGGTTGCAGGAGTTGAAGAGATTATCGTGGTGACACCGCCGAGACGAAAGAAAGAAGATATTGGAAACGAAGTTATGTCACTGAGTGCAGACGAAGCAGTGTTGCCGGTGACACTGGTTGCCGCTGATATTGCTCAGGTTGACCGTGTCTTTGCAGTGGGTGGCGCCCAGGCAGTGGCTGCTTTAGCCTATGGCACCGAGTCTATTCCTCGGGTAGACAAGATTTGCGGTCCGGGCAATATTTATGTCACTCTAGCTAAGAAGATAGTCTATGGAGTGGTTGGTATTGACGGGATTTTCGGAACAAGCGAGGTATTAGTCATCGCTGATGAAACAGCTAAACCGGGCTACTGTGCCGCCGACCTTTTGGCCCAAGCGGAACATGACCCGTTAGTCTCTGCTATCATGGTAACCACCTCACGGCGCCTGGCTGATGAAGTTAATCAAGAAGTTGAACACCAGTTGGAGAGTCTGCCGCGTAAAGAAATCGCTACGGAATCTCTGAGGAATAATGGATTGATTGCGGTAGTGGCGAATCTGGATGAGGCGATAGAACTGGCTAACCTTTATGCCCCGGAGCACCTCTGCCTGATGGTGGATAAAGCGGATTCATATATTGACCGTCTGGTTAATGCCGGGTGTATCTTCGTTGGTGAAAACTCGACGGTGCCACTGGGTGACTATGTCGTTGGGCCGAGCCACGTGTTGCCTACCGACGGCTCGGCGCGGTTTAGCTCGCCGCTTAATGTCACCGATTTTGTTAAACTGACCAGTGTGGTTAATGTTGATGATGCCACCCTGAAAAAGCTGGGTCCGGCGGCACAGACTTTGGCTCGCGCTGAGGGTCTTGAGGCCCATGTCCGGGCAGTGGCTAAGCGATTGGAAGCGTTAGGTTAAGGAGGTCTTTTTCTGGTGACCACTTCTGATTTCACAGAAGGTATAGAGAAATTAATACGGCCTGAGCTGGCGGCTTTCGGCGGTTATTCGGCGGCTACCTCTCCGGAGATTCTGGAGGGGAAGGTCGAAGTGCCGGTGGAGAGTATTATCAAGCTGGATGCCAATGAAAATCCCTACGGCTGTTCGCCGAGGGTGAGCCGGGCGCTGGCTAACTATAAGAATTTTAATATCTACCCTGACGATGGACAGACCAGGCTCAGGAAGTTGCTGGCAGGATACGCCGGTGTCGATGCCGGGCATATCGTGGCTGGCAGTGGCAGTAATCAACTCATCGACCTCCTTTTACGTATATTTCTTAACAGGGGCGACGAGGTGATAAGTTGTGTGCCCACCTTTGGCATCTACCGTTTCAGTACCGAGCTATGTGGCGGCACTCTAGTAGAGGTGCTCAGGGATGCCGACTTTGCCGTTGATGTCGCTAAGGTAAAGGCGGCCATAACCAAGAGAACGAAGATGATAATCCTGACCAACCCTAATAATCCGACGGGGACGGTCATACCACCATCGCACATAATGGAAATAATGGGCGCGGGGCTACCGCTACTGATTGACGAGGCATATTATGAATTCAGTGGGCAGACAGTGTCGCCGCTGGTCAGCCGGTATCCCAACCTGATGGTGCTGCGGACTCTGAGCAAATGGGCGGGGCTGGCTGGTCTGAGGGTCGGCTATGGTCTTTTTCCGCCGAAAATCGCCGCCTATTTGCTGAGGACCAAGATTCCCTACAATGTGAATGTTGCTGCCCTGGTGGCTGTCGAGGAATCGCTGCAAGATATCGACTATTTGTTGGGTAATGTGAAGTCGATAATCGGGGAAAGGGAGCGACTTTTCCGGGAACTGGCGAGGATTAATTGGCTGAAGCCGTTCCCTTCACAGGCTAATTTTATACTCTGCCAGGTGCTGAAGGGTGAAGCCAGGAAAGTCTGGCAGAAGCTACAGGATAAGGGGGTACTGGTGCGCTATTTTGATGAACCGCTCGTGCGTAATTATATTCGTATCAGCGTGGGTAAGCCAGAGCATACCGATGCTTTAATTAAGGCGCTCAAAGAATTAAAGAAGTAGGGGAAAAAGGACTTTTGGGTAACCTATCCCCCTGACCCCCTTCCCTTGAATAGGGAAGGGGGAGTGTAGGGAGAGAGGGGCTTCGCCCCTCTCTAAAGTCTTTCCCCCCCTTGGTAAGGAGAGGGGGATTGAGGGGGTGAGGTTTAAACAAAATGGTTTTAGGGAAATGTGCTAAACTGGATGTGGAAATTTTAGAGCCAGATACCCGGCTATCCAACAATTAGCAGGTGGAGAAGCGGCAATGCAGAAAAGAACAGCTACTATCAAAAGAAAAACTAAAGAAACCAATATCAGCCTGGCGCTTAATATCGATGGCAGCGGCCAGTGGCAGATAAGTACCGGGATTAAGATGTTCGACCACCTTCTGGCACAGGTGGCGCAGCACGGCCGGTTCGACCTGAAGATTTCAGCCAGCGGGGATGACCAGCATCACCTGGCGGAAGATGTTGCCCTTTGCCTGGGGAAAGCCCTGACTCAAGCCCTGTCGGAGAAGCGGGGCATTGTCCGCATGGCTGATGCCGCCGTGCCTATGGATGACGCACTGGCGATGGTGGTCGTGGACATCAGCGGGCGGGGATATACCGTACTGGAACTGCCCTTCAGTGATAATGATATGGCTGGTTTCTCAACCGACCTTATCCGTCATTTCCTTGAGTCTCTGGCGGCTGAAGCCAAGCTCAATCTCCACGCCCGTATTATTTATGGCATCAATGACCACCATAAAGCGGAGGCGCTGTTCAAAGCCTTAGGTAGAGCGTTGGATATGGCGACTACCATTGATGAACGGATTGCCGGGAAACTGCCCAGTACTAAAAAGCTGTTGGAGAAGTAAAATATTCCTGGCGAAGACCGTAAAATCTAGGGCTATCTTAGCTCCCGTCCCGTTAGCCTTTGATAAGCCTGCCGGTATTTCCTGGTGGTAGCTTCAATGACCTCGGGCGGGAGCATCGGGGCGGGGGGTTCTTTATTCCAGCCGGACTGGACCAGCCAGTCACGAACCGGCTGCTTATCGTAGCTATCCTGTGATTGTCCCACTTTATATTGGGCAATGTCCCAGAAACGGGAAGAGTCAGGTGTCAGCAGTTCATCGATGAGGATGAGTTTGCTGTTGTCCAGCCCGAACTCCATCTTGGTATCGGCGATGATAATGCCCCGGGTCAGGGCGTACTCACGGGCAAAGTTATAAATGGCCAGGCTCTTTTGCTGCATCTCTTCAGCCAGCGCCTTACCCGCCAGCTTTTTCATTTCATCCATAGTCAAAGGCAGGTCATGCCCGGTTTCCGCCTTGGTGGTCGGGGTAAAGAGTGGCTGGATTAATGCCTGACTTTCCCGCAGCCCTTTAGCTAGAGGGAGACCGGATACAGTGCCTGCCTGACGGTATTCTGCCCAGGCTGACCCGCTGAGGTAGCCGCGCACCACGCATTCGATTGGGATGCGCTCTACTTTCTTGACAATCATCGACCTTCCCAGCAGGTACTGAGGATAGGCGAAACGGTTTTCACGGGGGATGTAGTCGTCGAGAGTGTGAACAGCATCGACCATGGCAATCAGGTGGTTGGGCACGAGGTTCTCTGTCTGCCTGAACCAGAAAGCGGAAAGCTGGTTGAGCACCCGGCCTTTGTCTGGTATACCGCAGGGCAGGACAACATCGAAAGCGGAAATGCGGTCGGTGGCGATGATGAGCAGGCATTTGCCGAGGTCGTAAGTATCCCGCACCTTGCCACGGATGAATAACGGCAGGTGCAGGTCGGTATTCATCAAGACTGACATCGTAACAACAATATAGCATAAAGCTTGCTTTGTTGACAGCTAGCTGGCCAGAGTTTTAACATAGCTCTGGTACTGATTTGTAAATATACAGAGAAGGGGGTCATATCATGCCTAAAGCTAAAGTCAATGGTATCGAGTTGTATTATGAGGTTCATGGACAGGGGTACCCTGTAATTTTACAGCACGGCTTTTCGTCCTCACATGATGCCTGGCAGCCCCAGGTAGCCCCCTTTTCCCGGGATTATCGACTCATCACCATAGATGCCCGGGGTCATGGCCAGTCGACGAGTCCCCCCTCCGCCGAGCAGTATTCCCCTGATATCGTGACGGAAGACCTCTTTCAGCTTCTCGGAACCCTGGACATAAAAAAGGCAGTGATAGGCGGGATATCGATGGGTGGGTACCAGTCACAGTGTTTCTATCTGAAGCATCCGCAGATGGTTGCGGCGCTTGTCCTCTCGGATACCGGCCCCGGTTACCGTAATCCGGCCCGCCGCGAGGAGTGGAACCGCCAGTATGAAGAGCGCGTCAAGGTTATGGAGGCGGAAGGAAAACATCCGGTAGGAGTGATTCACATGGCGCGCAAGGTGGTCATGCAGCATGACTCGCGGGTCATCGAGAGTCTGGATAAGATTAAAGTGCCTACTCTGATCCTGGTGGGCGAGAATGACACGCCCTATCTCCGGGGGGCGGAGTATATGGCTGAGGTTATTCCGGGGGCTGAGCACGTTGTAGTCCCCGGGGCTGGCCACCCGGCTAACCGGGATAACCCGGAGTTTTTCAACCGGACTGTGCTCGATTTCTTGAAGAAGCTGAACCTGCCCAAGTCGTAGTAAAAGACGAAGGTCCCGATTTGCTCGCGACGTTAACTCCTTCCTGAGCCATGACCCAACGGGTCAAGGAGGGTATATGAGGGTAGATAAGGCGAGGTGCGTCGGCTGTCTGGAGTGCGTGTGTTACTGTCCCGTGGGTGCCATCAAGGAGTTTCCCCAAGAGGAGCGTGTTTTTATCGATGAGGAGGAGTGTGTCGAATGCGGCTGCTGCCTGAGGGTGGGTATTTGTGAATATGATGCTCTGTGGCAGCCGGAGCTGTCCTGGCCGCGCATCATCAGGGCTGAGTTCAGTGACCCCTGTCTGGTTCATCCCTCTACCAGCGTTACCGGGCGGGGCACGGAAGAGACCAAGACCAACGATGTCACCGGCCGTTATCCGCGGGGTTATGTCGGGATTGCCGCAGAGTTAGGCCGTCCCGGTACCGGAACCTGGATGAGGGATATCGAAAGGGTGGCTCAAGCCATAATTCCTCTAGGGGTGGAACTCGTCAGCGATAATCCCACCTATAACCTCTTTGAAGACCCCGGTAAAGGTAAAATTAAAGAGGACATTCGTGGAGAAAAAGTGCTCTCGGCGATTCTGGAGTTTAAGACTACCGTTGCCAGGGCACCTCAGGTATTAAAGGCTTTAGACAAAGTTGCCCGGGAAGTGGATACCGTTATCAGTGTGGACGTAGCATCGATGTTGGAACCTGATGGCAGTCTGCCGGCCGAAGATGTTGCTGCCGAGGCAGGCTTTAAGCTCCGCCCTAACGGCAAAAGTAATCTGGGACTGGGTCGTCCTCGGGCTAAAATTCTGGAAGGAGGAAAGCGATGACTCATACTAACCATCGTCAGGGGACTTTAGAAAGCCTGAGTAAGGATTACGTTGTTTTTATGTATGCTGCTTCAGGTTTCAATGATAAGAATGTCGGCCCGAAGCTGCAGGAGTTCTTACAACTGGGGCTTAAGTATCATCCGGTGAACATCGGCTCGCCGAGGGTGGGGAATCGGTTTACCGTCTCTCCCGAGGAGCTGGTAGAGGGAGTTGTTAAAGAAAAAAAGGCTTACCTGGTCTTCGATGATAAAGAAAGGGCGGGAGCGTTCGTCAAGGACGTAGTTAAAGCCGACCTGGGTGTATCGGTGATTGTCAGCGGACTTTTCAGGGAGGCGGACAGAATGTGCCAGGCAGCGGGTATCAAACGCCATACCGCGCAATGTTCCCTGGGGGTGTGGGGTAAAGTAGAGCGTTTATCCCGGCAGTCTGAAATATTGGACATTACGACGATGTGTGGTCACGGCATGGTTTCATTTAACCTGGTGCGGCGGATGGCTGACGATGTGAGAAAGCGCCGGCTTAGCCCGGAGAAGGCGGCTGGCATCATCGCTAAGCCCTGTGTCTGCGGTGTTTTCAATCCCAAGCGCGCCGAGGAACTACTCAGCCAGTATATTGCCAGCAGTCCCGGGGGATAGGGCTGCCTTTATCTCAATATGCTAGGGTGACACTAAGCGGTAGTGTCAGAATAAATTGACGGACGCTTGGCGGTCAGGTGAGAGAATTTTAACATTTACTTAGAATGTGATATTGAATTTCAATTAAAAAGAGGTTACAGTATTCGTTAACCATTTTACTTACTGAATAGGAGGGCAAAGATGGAGAACATCCGCTATGACTATTCACCTCTCATCACGCGAAAACCTTTCAAGTTACCTGACCGGGCCAGGGTAGCGGTATGGGTAGGGGTTAACATTGAGCACTTTGATATCGGGACTGCTGATTTTGGCGAGCTCAGACCCTACCGTGCGGGCCCACCCAATGTCATGGACTATTCAGTACGGGATTACGGCAACAGGGTTGGTATCTGGAGAGTCATGGAAACGCTGGATAAACATAACATCAAAGCCTCGGTACTGCTCAATTCGGATGTTTGCAGCCGATATCCGATTATCATAGAGGAGTGTAAAAAGCGCCACTGGGAGTTTCTGGGCCATGGCACCAGCAATTCCAGTCCCCTTGGCGGTCTGAGTGAGGCCGAGGAAAGGCAGGTTATTGCTACTAGTCTGGATACAATTACCCAGGCGGTACAGCAACGCCCTATAGGCTGGCTTGGACCGGCATTGCAGGAGACTTTCAATACTCCCGATATCTTGGCTGAAAATGGAATAAAATACCTATGTGACTGGTGCTGCGATGACCAGCCTTTTCCAATGAAAGTGAAGAGGGGAAGTCTCATCTCAATGCCTTACGCCCAGGATATTAATGACCGAGCCGCCTTCCGGCGGCAGGTAAGTCACCAGCAATTCGGTGAAATGATTAAAGACCAGTTTGATACCCTGTATCAAGAGGGCGCTAACCATGCCCGTATTATGTGCATTGCACTACATCCTTTCCTAATCGGACAACCTTTCCGAATTGGCTATCTGGATAAGGCTCTGCAATACATTAAGGGCCATAATGAGGTCTGGATCGCTACTGGCCGGGAAATAGCCAGCTGGTATTATGAAAACTTTATGGACATGAAATTAACCTGAAAACATGGTAACACAGCAGATGTTTGACACTTCCGGTACAGAAACTAATAATTAACCTTCTATCCAACTATCGTCAAGGGGGGTCTTCCTTACCAAGTATTAAACTTTTCAGTATTTTGTTGGGCTAGGTAACAATCAAGTATTTTGTTAAAACAATCGCTTGTTTAGTGTGATTAGATACAAAAAAGGGGGCTGGGGATAAACTCCCCAGCCCCCTTTAAGCAGATGCCTGAGAATCCTAGAGCTCAAACAGTTCTGGCTGCTCCACCTCCTTCCTGGCTGACTCCTCCTCCTTCTTCCCACGCCTCTCGGCTCTATCGCGCTCTACTCTTACCTTGACGCGTGTTCGGTAAATCCACTCCT
>JACPSA010000041.1 GCA_016193545.1 Chloroflexota bacterium | reverse complement strand
GGCTATAATCTTGATGCGTTGGGGATTCGTCTAGCGGTAGGACAACGGACTCTGAATCCGTATGGGAAGGTTCGAATCCTTCATCCCCAGCCAGGTGCTTGCAAAAATAAAGCAGAAGTTAGCTAATTGCTTGCGATGATTTACCTGACAAGAGACCAAACAAGATGGAACACTCCCGTATCCACCCTCTATTTCTGGCAATAACACTCGCCATATTCATTAAGGGTATTTTGAAAAGCTGATTTCTACATCATTGGTTTGACAGAGCTTAAAAGAACGGATTAGAATTTGCCATAACTGAACAAGTCCTGCAAAATAGAGGCATGGTCATTAAAGTAAAAAGAGGCGCAAACCTTGCTGTGTTCTGGCTGCTAACCGCAGTCCTGGTTTTGAGTTCCTGCGCTCAAAATGCACCTGCGGTACCGCCGCAAACCGAGAACAAAACTACGGAATCTTCTCCATCATCAGCACCTCCGAAACCAGAGCCAAGACCGGCCAACTTTATCGTTAGCGGCCTCACAGTTCTTCCTAAAGAGACCACGCCTGGCTCTCTGGTAACTGCCGAAGCGCTTGTCACCAATACAGGAGAGCTGGCCGGCACGTATGATGCCATTCTTAAATTAGATGATGTTCTCCGGGGCAGGGAAACGGTCAGTCTGTCCGGCGGCTCCAGCCAGAAGGTCACCTTCAGGATAGCACCAGTTTCCGCCGGAACGCATTCTGTGAGCATTGACGGTCAATCTACCACTCTTATAGTTGCCTCACCAACGACTCCGCCCTCTATCCCAAGCAGTCCAGCTAAGTTTCAGGTTACTTCCATCGATGTTGCACCTATTGTAGTATTGCTCGGAGAGAAAATAGCTGTTACCGCTAATGTCGGCAACATCGGGGGAACGAAAGGGTCTTACTCCTTAACGTTGAAAGTCAATGGCGCCATACAAGAAACAAGAGACCTTACGATTGGACCGGGTTCCACTCAGACTACAGTTTTTAATGTTGTGAAAGACGTTCCCGGCCTGTATACAGTTGAAATCGAAGGGTTCACTGAAATCATGAGGGTAAAAGAAACAGGCTCATTTCCGCGATTAGCCAACTGTTACATTGGTGTCACGTTTTTTGGGAAGCTGCAACAGCTTGATAGCTCACAGATAAAATCTTCCGTAGAATCTCTCGCCAGATGGGACCTTATTATCGTCGATTATAATAGAGCTAGTTTTGCCAGGCAACATCTTGAGCGGATACGGAAGTTAAACCCACATATCAAGATTCTTGCTTACATAGAGGCTGGAACAGGAGGAAATTGGCGCTGGCTATTAACTAACGATCTTCAAGCCCAGAATTTACCGAGCTATATGACCAGCGAACGTATCAATTTTATGCGCTATCTGATGAGATATTATGGAATTTCCCCAAGTGATTCAAATGAGAACCTCTTCCTGCATCACGGACAAGCGCCAGGAAGTCAGACAACACCCAGCCGTGTTGTTCTCATGGACGACCCGGAGCAATGGCAAGGCATGAATCCCAACAGTGATTGGCCTAATTATCTGGCTAATTTTGTTAAAGATAAAGTAATGTCCTCTGGCCTTTTTGATGGAGTTTTCTACGACAATGTTTGGGAAGGCAGTAAAAAATTTGCTTCTAATCAGAACATAGACATGAATAATGACGGTGTTGCCGAAAGTCCATCTGTGGTCCAGCAGCTGTGGCAGCAAGGCATGACAAAGCTTCTGAAAATAACAAGAGACCTGCTGGGCCCGGAGGCAATAATATTCGGCAATCCCGGGAGTGAATGGTTTGCTAATTCCTCCTATTTTGATTATGCGAACGGTCATATGCAAGAGAACGCTCTGGGCACAAGCGCCTACAGCAGTCACGACTTCACGAAAGTCTGGGACATATACGAAAGAAATATGCAGAGCCCGGCACCTCCTTCAAGAATTCATATCATAGCTACTGACACCGATAACAGACCTAATGACCGTGAAAAACCACAGCTTTCTATTACTGATTTACAGAAAATGAGGTATGGGCTGACAATAACGTTACTTGACGACGGTTACTATCAATTTGGTATGGGCGACCGTTCCTATGGTACGTTATGGTGGTTCCCTGAGTATGATATCAACCTTGGCTTAGCCAAAGGCAAAGCCCAAAAGCAAAGTGATGGTACATGGACAAGGGAATTTCAAAACGGTATAGTGGCGGTCAATCCAACATACAGCGCCAGCACAATCTCATTTGCTACCACTTATCAGAACGTGTCCACGGGTAACAAGGGTACAAGCTTCACAATTCAACCCCAGGACGGCGGGATCTTCCTGCTGGTTCACTGATGCTCTAAAGCTTCTGATTGGGTCGACTAAGTCACTACTTTCTTGAGTAATTCTCGCAGCTTTGGAATCAAATCCGGTCGTAAAAAGTTCGATATGTGTCCTGAGTGGTCAGCCAAGAAAAAGTAATATGATTACCATTTTCAGACAAGCGGTTCTGTGATATTATACTGACTGTAATGAAAAAACCTATCAGGCTTTACACCAACAAAAGTAGCGTCTTCTGAGAATCAAATGGCGACAATTACTGGCATTTTAAGCTTGGTTATCGGTGCTTTTCTCTCCTTGGGTGGCTGGCTCTGGGGTTTTCCCTCCATTCCACATTCTCTGGCCTGGTTACTGGTACCTCACGGAGCCTTTGTCTCGTTCGTACTAGGAGGGAGCAATATTTTCTCGATAGTAATGCTTCTTCTTTCTTTTCCTGTAGGATTCTTGGCCTTGGCTGGGGGTATCCAGGCACTCAGGAAGAAAATTTGGGGTCTGGTCTTTGCTAGCTCGGTTGCTGTGTTACTTTTACTACCTCTGCCTGGGATTTTGATTATTCTGCTCACTATTCTATCGAAGAAGGAATTCAAGTAGTTGGTCTCTACCGATATAATGTCTATGGCTGGCGTTGCTTAGACAGTAGTTCACGCAATCTTGAAACCAAATCGGGATGCAAAAAGTTCGATATGTGTCCCGAGTGCCCAGCCAGTAAAGGTAACGAGATTACCTTAAAATAACCAGTAATTGACTTGACATATCGTTACCCAAGCGATTCGGGCAAAGAGGGAACATGGCAAACTAATAAATACCCCCCTTGACTTTCGCCTACTTTTCCGATAAACTCTACTCCATATCCGAGCCAGAAATTCAATAAGGAGGCATACAAATGAACGGTAAGGCACTAAAATACCCACTCATCAGCGCCATTATTGTCGGCTTGGTCCATCTGATAGCGGAGGCCATATTCCCCGGCTTGAAAGATATTTTCCAACCACCCGTTGTGGCACTGGTGCTATTCGCTTTTGGTATTTGGGTCGGTTATAAAACAGTACAATTCGGCGGAAAGTACAGTACCGTGATTGTGAACGGTTTGATACTGGGTATCCTGCCACTAATCCTGCAGATTGTTGGCTTCGGGATGATTTTGGGTAGAGGTGTAGGGGTGGGTTTGCTTGCTGGCATCTTCGGCCTGCTCATGGTCTTTTTTAGCTCACTCATCGGCGGCGGATTTGCTTTAAGCAAAGAATAATGAACTAACAGGCTGATAGTCAATCCCTAGACGAGAAGCAGCCTCAGTTCTAGGTATCTTTTGCCTCGGCCTTACCTGAGGCTAGGGGTAAATTGGTGTTGCAATTTCCACCTACGCCGGTTAGAATCGTTACGGCTGGTTGCCAGCAGTCAAACCTCCTCAGCAGGTACTACAATCCCAACACCAGGCCAGGGCTTAAAAGGTTCAATGATTCCTGAATATCAAACCAGCTATTTTGCCACGGAAACCTTGTTTTTGAATGGCGCATTCGTCTAGGGGCTTAGGACACTTCCCTCTCAAGGAAGAGATCACGGGTTCGAATCCCGTATGCGCTACCAACTGCTTGCAAATCATTTCTCAGAAGCTTACCCCTTTGTGATAATAGAATTTCATACTGTTCGGTAAGACCAGCAAAGGGAAAACTACCTAGAACCATTCCCAACCTACATGAACGTTTGCCTAAACCCAAGGCAGATTGACATCGGGTTGGAAATGAGTTTAGATATAAGAACAAATTTTTAAGAAATAAAAGGGAGGGAGTCAACACAATGAAGATGATTAGCCTGACCATGCCATTCTATGAAGGGATGGGTTATGGCGCTGCCTACCCCCAGGAACAACCCTTTCAGGTAGAGTGGATTTATACCTGGGAAGTCCATGGCCACCAGCGAGGGGTTCACACTTTTAGCTCCGAGCCGGGGACTCGAATGATTCTACCCAGCATCTGTGTCGAGCAGAAGAGCAGCCCCAAGCTGGACGAAATCGACCTGACCAAGTTCGTCCTCAAGGATACCGTCATCCTGGATGTCCCCAAGAAAGCCAATGAGCCGGTAACCGCCCAGGACATCGACAAAGCCCTTGCCAAAGTCACCCTGCGGACGGGAGACGCCATCCTGGTGCGCACTGGCTGGGGCACCGAAGAACGGCTGCTTAAGCTCGGGGACGACTTCGAGATGACCAGCCCCTACTATGATGACGGCAGCATGGTGCGGATTATCGAGGTGATGAAGAAGAACAAGAGCGACCTGTTCTGCTACGATGTGGCCAACTGCGGCGACTACAAAGAGATGAAAGCAACCTGGTGTGCTCAAAAACCCCGCCCCAAGTCCTGGATGTCACCTGAAGCCAAGGCTTACGTGGCTAAACAGTCGCACCAAGCTCCCAAGACCGGGGTATTCGAGCGGCGGGGTATAATGCGCCTCTTTGTGAACGGCATCGCCTGCATCGGTGGCGTTGTCAACGCCACCCGCATCACCAAACCCCGCTTCAAGCTTATTGCCCTTCCCTTCCGAGTCAAGGGATGGGGAGTAGCCGGCTGCTATGCCATGGCCATTGAGGAATAAGTTCCCACAAAACGTACCCGGTTCGCCCTATAATGACCAAAAAGAAAGGAGCCAGAATTCCAAGAACATTCTGGCTCCTTTTCTGTTGTTCTATGACCTGATTACCCAGCCCTAAAATCCCATTGATTTCTTTAGCTCCTGGTCAATCCAGGAGTATTTAGAGACAAAAAGCCATGGCCCCCTGACCCCCGAGTAATGCTCACCGTGGTAATTCTTGACCCACGGCTGCCACAGGTTGTAGATGGCGGGGGCCGGGAACTGGATGTACCAGGCCTGCTCAGTAGCATACTTGAAGAACTCCTTCATTACCGGCCAGACCTTGGCCTCATTAAACATGCCCTCCGCCACCACGAGTGAAACTACCTCATTGGCGCGTGGGTCATCAAGTATGATGGTATTACTAGTAGTACCCGGTTGCCATTTCTCTATGTTGAAAGGTTGGCCAGCATTAAACGAGCTACCGACAGCCTCTTTGTGCTGCTTGCCGGCGGTTATTGAGGTGTAGACGCCACGTTCCCTGACATCAAGTTCCAGGTTAACGCCAACCTGCTGCAAGTAGAATTTCATCACCGATAGGTCGTCCACCTGCTCTTTCTGAGTAATTACGCTTATCTTGAAGCCGTTGGGATAGCCCGCCTCCGCCAGGAGCTTCTTAGCCTTTTCCGGCTGGTAGGTATACATATCCCGGACTACCTCATTCTGTTCCGCCAGGGGGGTATGCACCACCATATATTCCGGCCAGGGGACGACCGGATAAATCAGTTCCGCACTACCCTTAAAGTAGTCCTTGATGATGGTATTGTAGTCGATGGCCATGGTCAACGCCTGCCGTACCTTAACGTTGTACCAGGGTAGCTCCGGCTTGTCCACTCTGAGAGCTATTACGTTCGGATTTCTAGTAACATAGCTGAGATAACGCACATCGGGGCGAGTCTTTAGTATCTGCTGGGTATCTTCCGTATTAAGACCCCCACCCCCACCAGTAGCAGCGCCACCTATTATGTCAATCTTGCCCGTCCGAAATCCCGCCTGTCGAGTAGATACGTCCGCTATCATCAAGAACTTGATGCGGTCCAGGTAGGGTAATTGATTACCTTTCCCCGGGCCGATAGGGTCTCTCTCCCAGTAGTTAGGATTCCTCACCAGGGTCGCCGAAGCTCCCTCAACAACATCGGTCAGGATATACGGTCCCGTACCCACAGAATGCCGCCAATCACGCATCTTGTTATATTTATCATAGACTTCCGGCGCGTAGATAGTGCTCGACTCTCCAACCCAATAGAATGTGGCGCTCAGGATTTCCGGCTTAGCTTTGATTGTAACCGTGTATTTATCGGTCGCCTCTATCGTTACCTGGCGCTGCTCGGGGAGATACCTGGACTGGAGGACACCTTCCTTATCAAAATACCCATCATTCAAGGAACGGGCCACATCCTGGGCAGTCAGTTCCCGGCCATTTACCAGACGGCTAGCCTCGCTGGCCGGGTTAAGGGCGTAGCGAATCCCTTTACGGATATGCAAGATAATGGTATCATTGCCGGCTAACTCGTAGCTCTCGGCCAGCCGCATCGTAGCCAGACCAAACGACTGGGTAGCCGCCAGCCAGGCCGCTTCGTTAGTGCCAGCTGCTCCCTTAGTCCAGTCCCCTCCATATAATACCTCATTGGTTATGGTACCGGTACGGGTTGCTTCAAACAAAACCGGGGCAAATGAATTTATCACCCCTGGTTCAACCAGGTTAAGCTGTCCACCGTATTTCGGCACCTCGGTTGCCGGTACTACCGGAGTTGCCGGAGCCGTTGGAGCTGTTGGTGTGGTCGGTGCTGTTGGCACCACCGGTGTCGTTGGTGCTGCCGGGGTCGTCGGCGCCGCCGGGGCGCAGGCTGCCAGTGCCAGCGAAAACACCACCAGACAACTCAATAATAACCAGACAATCTTCTTCGTCATTTACCTCACTCTCCTTTACTGATTTCTCAGTAACTACTCGGCTTAGAATCCCAATGATTTCTTCAGCTCCTGGTCAACCCAAGCAAATGTTGTAAAACTAAATTGATTAACAGTACCTGACATATATTCACCATGGAAACCCTTCAGCCACGGCTGCCAGATGACATACTCGTGTGGAGACGGGAAGGGCACCACCCAGAACTGCTCAGCGATATAAACAACCGTTTCCCTCATTATCCGGAAAGCTTTATCGTCGCTAATGAAGAAGTAGTTGCTGAACTCGGTAATGGCTTTATTAACTGCAGGGTTATTAATCATGCCAACATTGGCTGGAGCACCTGGCCGCCAGGACTCCCAGTAATAATGCATAGCGCCCGCACCAGTATATATCGTCTCTTTATGCGTTTTCCCTTGTGAGATAGAAGCGAAAACGCCGCTCTCCTTTGGCTGTATATCGAGGGCAACGCCGATTTTGGCTAGGTAGTCTTTTATTAAGGACAACTCATCAATACGGTCTGCCACCGACTCGACAATCACTTCCATCTTAAAGCCGCTGGGATAGCCAGCTTCAGCCAGCAACTGCCTCGCCTTCTCTGGCTGGTACTTCATCGCCTCCTGGAAGACCTCAGGCCATTCATTAAGCTGTTTGGCTACTCCCAACGTAACGTACATACGGTATGGTGTCGTCGGGTAATTGGTTAGATTGGCGTTGCCCCTATAGTAGTCCTTCACTATCGTCTCCCTGTCTAGAGCCATGTTTAGTGCTCGACGTACCCTGATGTCATTCCAGGGCAGTTCTGGTCTGTCCATCCTTAATCTTATACCAAAAGCGGCGCCGGCAAGCGCTTTTGTCATCGACCCAGGATTGGACTGCACCAAGTTGTTTACATCTTCGGCAACAAGACCACCACTTCTACCACCTAGATGGTCAAGTTTACCGGTGCGAAATGCCGCTGCCCGGGTAGATTTATCGGTTATGGAAAATATCTTGACGCCGTCCACATAGGGTAACTGGTTCCCCTTGTCGAGACCAACGGGGTTCTTCTGCCAGTAGTTGGGGTTTCTGATTAAAGTGATGGTACTAGCGTCAACATAATCTTCAATCATAAATGGGCCGCTGCCAACGGTGCTTTTCCAGTCCCGCATGTCTCCGTACTTTTCCCTCGGTTCAGACGGCCAATAACCAGTAGAACTACCCACCCTTTGGAACAGGGATCCCAGGAATCCTTTCTGAGTCTTGATAATAACAGTGTACTTGTCCGATGCTGTCGTCGATACCGGGCGCTCCTCTGGCATCGTCCTCGTCAGCAAATAGGCCCCCGGGGCGGTATAGGTTTTCACAATAGTGTAGACGATGTCATTAGCCACTACTTCTCGCCCGTTGACGAGGCGGCTGGCCTCAAACCTAGGGTTAAGCGCCCAATGTATTCCTTTACGAAGGTGGATAATGATGGTTTCCGCATCAGGCAACTCCCAGCTCTCGGCCAAGTAACCCGTCATGTGGCTAATTATGGGCGATGCCGTCGCCCAGTCATTCTCATTGCTGCCGGCTGGTCCCTTAGCCCAATCTCCCGATAGCAAAG
The DNA here is from genome assembly GCA_016193545.1 of Chloroflexota bacterium. Classification (GTDB taxonomy): domain Bacteria; phylum Chloroflexota; class Dehalococcoidia; order Dehalococcoidales; family UBA2162; genus JACPSA01. Next base: position 26,651 of record JACPSA010000041.1, on the reverse strand, counting down.
TCTCATTGGTTTGACCTATTGGGTAGTAGCCTGATACACTTCGGTAAAGAAGGTCAAAGCCTGTCCACCTGCCCAGAGGGGCAATAGCAAGCTGCCCCCCATACTTCGGTGTCTCTGTTGATGGCGCTACCGGAGTTGCCGGCGCTATCGGTGTTGTTGGAGCGGTTGGCAAGGTGGGTGTGATCGGTGCGGTGGGCACAGTGGGCGCCGTTGGAGCCGCCGGAGCACATGATGCCAGCACTAGGGATAAGACTACCACACAGATCACTATCAACCAGACGGTTTTTCTTTGCATTTCCCCTCCTTTTAATTGAGACTTTCTTTTATTGATAGTAATATTAAAATTTAATTCTAATACGAATGATACGATAAAGTCAAGGTGAAAAGCCGATATTTGACAAATCAAGCGAACTAGTATACTATGTAAGCGAAATGTACAATATTGATGAAACAGATAGACGATTAATCAAACTACTGGAGCAGGATGCCTGGCAGACCAGCGACACCCTGGCTAAGTCTCTCGGTGTGAGCCCGGCTACAGTCAGACGCAGGCGGCAACAGCTACTCCGCAATGGAGTGCTACGCGCTACGGCTGTTCACATTGACCAGGACGACAGACAGATAAAGGCAATAATAGCTCTAAATATATCTTATGAAAGTATCGATAATGTTATGCAAACACTGGCCGCCCAACCAGAGACGATGTGGATAGCCAGTACCACCGGACGATTTGATGTTTTTGCACTGGTCCAGTTTAACTCGACCGAAGAGCTTTCCCAGTACTTACGCGGCAGGTTGACCCGGATAGAAGGGGTAAAAAACAGTGAAACGTTTGTCTGTCTCTATGTGGAGAAAGGCAAGCAATTAGTGACCGTATTCTGAATTGTCAGGACTACTTCACAGCCGGGAAGATAGTTGCAGGTTCGGGCTTATCCGATCAAGGTCAACTCAAGCAAGTTACCCCGGGGCTTGCTACTTCCTTTTCTCCTGCGCTTGAACCCCCCTACCAGCAGTACGACCATCAGCATATCTGGCATCACGCCAGGTAAGAGCCGCTTTGAGTCCCTGCTCCTGCTTTATCTTATTGAACTCAGCTCCCAACCTCTGACTAGCCTCAGAAGCATGCACCAGAGCATCAAACTCAACGCCCGTGTTGATGCAGGTCTTTAAACCGGCAACTTCAAAGAACCGGTTAATCGCCCGCTTATGCAGAGTGAGAAAATCCATCTCCATCAGAGCCACACTTCTGGCAGCCTCATTAGTCTCTTCTTCCAGCTTCTCCCGGGGAACTACCTTATTAACATAGCCGACACGTAATGCTTCAGCCGCGGTCATGGTCTTGCCGGTTAGGGCCAGCCACTTAGCCTGCCTCAAGCCCATGTTGATTGCCCAGAGGGCACCAAAACTATTAGGCAAATTGCCCTGGGACCTGGCTGCCGGGTGACCAAAGACAGCATCTTCAGAAGCTATAATCAAGTCGCAGGTGCCAGCCAACTCGTTGGCTCCGGAAAGACAGTAGTTATGCACTTGCGCGATGGTAATCTTACGATAATCCCAGAGACTGAGCCATTTGGTGGCCCGAAAGTAAAGATACCTCAGGTCTTCGGCTGTTCCCGTCCGTCGGCGAGAACCTTTTCGGAAGAAAGACCAGCTCAATCCCCTACCATCAGGCTCCGCCGATGACTCCTCTGATGCCTCCAACGGTGGCGGGTTCAAATCATAGCCGGAAGCAAAGCATCGGCCGGCTCCTCTGATAATCACCACCTTGAGCTCGTCATCATCTTCGGCTTCAGCCAGAGCGGTGAAAAACTCATCCAGTAGCCTGGCGCTGAATGCATTCAACTTCTCCGGACGGTTGAGAGTAATCCTGGCCACACCGTCCAGATACCGATTCTCATAGATAATATCCCGATAAGCCATATTGTCTTCGCCTCCTTACAATATTTACCATCCCACTGGCTCTAAATCAGCCCTCCTTTTATCGGAATCAATTATACAATAATAACTCTTAAAGCGACACGTCATCTTAACGAACCGACCCCGTTCCGACAGAGTAATTATTGGTTTTTTAACTATTTATCTCTTTTATGTTACAATTAAAATAGAGACACAAAGAAAAGGTGTTGTCACCAGAAAAGACTCGATAACATTTGGAGGGCAGCGATGGAGAACTCAACAAAAGCAGCACAAAAGATGGCCGAGAAAATAATAGATAACATGGGGACAGTCATTCTCGGCAAGAAGGAAGCAATCGTGCTGGCCGTAATAGCTTTGACTACCAAAGGGCATTTGCTTATCGAGGACGCTCCGGGCGTTGGTAAGACCATGCTCGCCCGCAGCCTGGCCAAATCCATAGATTGCACATTCAAGCGAATCCAGTTCACTCCTGATATGCTGCCCGGCGACATTACCGGAGTTTCGGTCTATAACCAGAAAACAGCCGACTTCGAGTTTCGCCCCGGTCCAATCATGGCACAAATAGTCCTGGCTGACGAAATCAACCGGGCTACACCCAAGGTTCAATCAGCTCTCTTGGAATGTATGGAGGAAGGACAAGTGACCGTAGATGGTGTTACCCATCAGATACCTCCTCCCTTTCACATTTTAGCCACCCAAAATCCCATAGAATATGAAGGCACTTTCCCCCTTCCGGAGACACAACTGGACAGGTTTCTGCTCCGGATATCTCTGGGCTATCCATCTCCAGCTGACGAAATAACCATTATGGAAAAACAACAGTATACTCATCCTATCGAACAACTTAGTCCGGTGGCTAATGCGGCTGACGTTTTGACGCTTCAGCAAGCCGTGAAGGCTATTTACGTGGATGATTTAGTAAAGCAGTACATCGTAGCATTGGTGGCCGCAACACGCCATAATCCGATGATACACCTGGGAGCTTCCCCCCGGGGTGCTTTAGGTCTTTTCCGCACCGCCCAGGCCTATGCTTTAATCCAGGGACGCGACTTTGTTTTACCGGATGACGTCAAAATTTTAGCCAAACCGGTCCTGGCTCATCGGATAATAGTCCACTCGTCAGATTCACAGGATAAGGATGGTAAAGTTACTATTGATGAACTACTGGAAACGGTACCCGTACCCGGAACATTTGCCAAAGCCAAAAGGTAAAACGATACTGGCTCAGGCGGTTTGTCACTAAATACAATCTCCGCATCAAAACTATGAAAATCCGAACTATCATTTTTATCCTGCTCCCGATTCTCCTGTTTCTAGCTCTAGCTGAGGGTCTGGTACTGGTATTGAGACTCTCCGTCCTTCTAGCACTGGTACTTTTAATCAGCTACCTGTGGGCACTGTTCGGACTGCGTGGTATCAGGATTCAAGCTAGTCAACCGCCGGACAATTGCCAGGTTGGTGAGCGATTCGACAAAGAAGTGACTCTATTCAACCAGAGCAAGTTACCCAAACTATTGCTTAAAGTAGCCGAGACTACCGATATACCGGGATATCACAACATGACGGTATTGAATTTGCCTGCGGGAGGCTCTTACTGCTGGCAGAGCAATGTTCATTGCCGACGCCGGGGCCAATACAGCCTGGGCTCGATTACTGTTACCGCCACGGACCCGTTCGGTCTTTTCTCCCGGCAACGAAACCTGGGAAAATCACACCCTATCCTTATCTACCCGGCAACACTGCAATTACCCTTCTTTGAATCATCGCCTCTCAGTGTCTTCGGTTATAACTCCGGCTACCGGTCATTTAGTCAAATCAGTCCTAATGCCTCCAGCGTACGAGAATACACTACCGGCGACAGTCTTAACCACATCCACTGGCACAGTACCGCTCACGCCGGCAAGCTAATGGTCAAGATGTTTGATACTGACCATTCTCATAGCGGTTCGGAAAGCGTTTGGATTATCATCGATATGCAACAGGCCCCTCAACTTGGTGAAGGCGACGAGACCACCGAAGAATATGCTATCACTATTGCCGCTTCTCTCATAAAAAAATATATCGATAGCGGCATGCAGGTGGGATTGACGGCTTCAGGCGACCGACCTTACTTTTTCCCACCTGAGAGGGGAGAGCAACACTTGGGGCGACTGATGGAAGCCCTCGCCTTAATGAAAGCAAGCGGAGAGACACCCGTCAGCCAATTGATTTCCAGCCAGATGGAACACTTTAACGGCAATTCTATCGCCGTTGTTATCACACCTTCAGACAGTAAAGAGATGGTGACCGCTATCCGGCAGCTCAAAGGCCGTGACAACCTGGCAGTGGCTATCCTGCTCGAACCAGCCAGCTTTGGCGGTACCGCCGGCCAACTAAACACCGCACACAACCTTAGTGCCAACGGCATCCAAGTCTATACCGTCAGAAAAGGAGACGAATTAGCCAGAGCTCTGGATAACAGAGTCGCCTCCCTGCACACGAGATATATTTGAGGTACAGCGAGTCTTGAATAGGAACCAGAAAGAAAGCAGATTCATAGCTTATTTGACCGGAATAACCCGAAGATACCGACTATTGCCATCGGGTCTCAGGTTCTGGCTGGGCAGCGGGCCAGAGTGGGTAAGCGTCTTGCTTGTTTTTCTGACTCTAGCTATCGCTCTGCGTTCCGTTGAGCAAGCCCAGTGGATAACACCGCAACCATCGCTGACACTGGTCCTCAGCCTGGCCATACTGACCGTCTGGCTACTGGTCAAAACCCGAGTTCATAATGCCGTAACACTTTCCATCATCATAGTCCTCGGAGTTGTGATTACCGTGTGGCAAACAGCTATTCTCTTACCCCTGCCGGACACCACTCCGGACTCTAATCACTTGATAGCTATTTTGAAGTCCTGGTGGCAGGCAATCAGCCTGACCAAGCCCAGCGAGGGAATACTGCACTTCGCCGTATTTCTTGTTTTCCTCAGCTGGCTGACGGGTAATATCTCAACATGGCTAATCTTGCGCAAACAAAATGCGTGGGTAGCAGTTTCTCTGGGCGCCATTATCATTCTGGTCAATCTTGCTAATCTGACTCAACAATACTATCACTTCTTCATTATTTATTTCTTAATGTCAATGTTATTGATTGGCTTGACAAATCTGTACCGAGAACATAGCCAATTCCAGAAATATGGTACCGATTATCCTAAACATGGTATGGTCTACTTCACCGCTTCAGTAGTTATTATCAGCCTTCTGACCGTTTCCAGCGCCTGGTTCACACCTGAAATCCAGGTTAAGCAGCTGGAAACCGTGACTAACGCCGCCATCCCCTGGGCGAAGAATGCCGAAAATTACTGGTTAAATCTCTTTGCTGCCGTGCCCGGAAAATGGAATATCATCAGAAGCAGTGACCAAGAAAAACTATCTTTCAGCGATAATATCGACTACAGTAATGAGATACAATTCGTCATTACCGCTGAGCGGCCTTCTTACTGGCGCACCAGAAGGTACGATACTTACTACTCCTGGGGATGGACCAGCAATGCTATGACCAATCACATGCTCAAACCGGAAACACCTATCACTGAAACCGAGGCACCTAAACGCCAGAAGATGACGTATACCGTGGAAACCAGACTAAAAACAGATGTCCTGCTGACTGCCGGCGAATTTGTATCTACCAATATCCCGGTTTTACTGGAGACTTCTACAGCGTCTATACCCAACACCATCTTACCGGCCACCACTGCTGACTCCATTCCTTCTACAAATGAGACCTTGCCTGCTCCCTCCGGACAAGTTCCACCGCCGGTAGATACGCTACCGGAGCTAAACAAGACTAAAGAACCTCAGCCAGCGAACATACCGCCGGGCAGCGTCACCGATAGTTCCAGCCTCCCACCACCAGGTATCCCCGGGTTAATACCCCAGAGCAATAACATAACCACAGATGGAACAAGCCAGGCACATGGAAACGCCGGAGACATTGTTGCCATCATCGCACCACAACTGCTAAAACCTAATCAGCGCTATGAACTGACAGCCAGCACTCTTACTGCCACACCTGACGAACTGTCTCAAGCCGGCGACAACTATACTCAGCAGATTATTGATTACTATCTGCAATTACCTGACAGTCTCCCGGAACGTGTCAAACGCTTCAGCAAAGAACTTACCGAGGGAGCTGTAACGGCCTATGACAAAGCGATAATTATTAAACGCTTCCTCAACAGGTTCAAATATAACGAAGCGGTGGAGTCTTTTCCGGCAGAGGTCGACCCTGTAGACTATTTTATCTTCAAGCAGCAAGAGGGCGATTGTGTCAACTTCGCCTCAAGCATGGCCGTTATGCTCCGTTCAATAGGCGTACCCACCCGGCTCAATACCGGCTATCTCCACGGCAAATTAGATAAAAATACCGGCAAGCTTATCGTACGAGCAAGGGACTATCATGCCTGGCCGGAGATTTACTTCCCCGGCTACGGCTGGGTAGAATTCGAGGCGACTACCCGTCTGGAAAACCAGGTAAACATCCCCGATGAAACAAACGCCAACTCCAGCATTGCCACTTCTGAAGATGAAGACGAGCTAGGCGGCCCCTCGGGTGCTGCCTCGGATGATAACAGCCTCTCTAAAAAGCCGGGGCAAGTCACACCTTTCCCCACAATCAGTATCCAGCTATTAGTGATGCTGGCTGCGGCAATACTCCTTTATCGCTGGCTGCGGCGCTTCACCGGAGCCGACAACGCCTTCAATGTTTATGCCAGGATGAGCTGGCTGGCTTCATTAGTCAAATCGGGACCCAACCCGTACGAGACACCCCTGGAATACTGTACCCGGCTGGCGTCGGTTATTCCGGCACAGACTGAAGCTATCGATGATATCGCCCAGGCTTACATACAGAGCCGGTTCAGCCCCAGAAAGACGTTATTCCTGCTACAGGAGATAAGGCTGCAGCAGTCCTGGCGTGATGTCTACCGTGCCCTGCTCAAGCGCCTGTTACATCTAGGCTGATGGCCAGGATAACATCCGATTGACAAGCGGATTGACACTGCGGCGTATTTTCCGCTAGGTCGCTTTGTCCGCTCAAAAAAAAGTCAAGGTAAAAGTTTGCGGTATCACCAGTATCGATGACGCCCGTTTGGCCGCGGAAGCTGGTGCCGATTATATCGGCGTCATTATCGAGATTGATTACTCGCCGCGACGCTTAACCGTAGAACAGGCGCTGCCGATTTGCCAGCAGTCGACCCTACCGGTAGTCACGGTGGTTTTCAACTGGTCGGCGAAGCAGATACAGAAAATGGTATCCACTTTGCATCCCCATGCCGTGCAACTTTTAGGGCAAGAACCACCTTCTTTAGTCAAGAATCTCAAAAACATTGTGACCTGTGAATTGTGGAAATCTATCCACCTCCCACCCCGTGGCCTGGGAGAAATCGATATCGCTGAATACCGGCACAGGATAGATTCCCTGATTGATGCCGGTATCGATGCCATACTTATCGATACCGTAGCCAGCTCACCACAGGGTAACCGGCGCTATGGCGGGACCGGTCAGGTGAGCAACTGGGATATTGCCCGCAAGCTGGTGCAAGCTACTTCGGTACGGACTTTTCTGGCCGGTGGCATCAACCCGCAGAATATCCAGTCCGCCATCGAACTCGTCCGTCCCTACGGCATCGACCTGTGCAACGGGGTAGAAAGCACCCCCGGACATAAAGACGCCAAGAAGCTACACCAGCTAATGTTGGCTATCCGCAGAGTCGTCCCGATAAAAAGATAATAAATGAAAGCAGCCGTACTATATGGTGAGAATGACCTCCGTTACCAGGAGGTGGAGACACCGCACGCCCTGCCCGGGGAAGTGGTCATCGAAGTAAAAGCCTGCGGAATATGCACTACCGATGTCAAGATTTTGTCCGGTGAGAGCACACCCCGAAATTTACCGACTATTCTGGGACATGAAGTCGCCGGGCTGGTACACGAAGTCGGCGCTGGCGTTAAGGAATTAACCACCGGCCAGAGGGTTGCCGTCTACCCCATAGCCTCGTGCGGAGAATGTTTCTTCTGCCGTCGGGGACGACATAGCCTCTGCCTCCACGAATTTGGCCTGGCACACGGCGCCGACGGTGGTTTCGCTGAATATGTCCGCATTCCCAAAACTCTGGTGGACCTAGGGGGTATCTTACCTATTAAGAATTCCCTCTCCATGGAGCTGGCAGCCATGACTGAACCCCTCAGTTGCTGCCTCAGCGCCTTCCGCTCCGCCGGAGTCGCTAAAGGAGACTGGATAGCCATCATCGGCGCCGGCCCTATGGGACTGCTCCACCTGCTGACGGCTGAGGCGCAGGGCGCACGTACTATCGTTATCGACGTCATCCCGGAGCGCCTGGATAAAGCACGAGAGTTGGGAGCAGAGAAAGTCATCGATGCCGGTAAAACCGACCCTGTTCAGGCAGTACGCTCCATTACCGAGATTGGCGCCGACCTGGTCATTGCCGCACTGGGTTCGACCGAGGTCATGGAAAAATATTTGCCCATGGTACGGAATGCGGGAGTATTCAACATCTTTGGCGGTGCGCCAAAGGGTTCCCGCCTGACCATCGACCCCAGATGGCTGCACTACGGCGAGATTATACTCACCGGCACCTTCGGGTCTTCACTGCCGGATTTTAAACAGGCGCTCCGTCTCATCTCCACCGGAAAAGCGCCTGTAGAGAAAATCATCTCCCACCGCGTTAGCCTGGACAAGCTGCTCGATGCTGTGCAGCAGACACGAGAACATAATCTACTCAAGGCGGTTGTGCTTATCTAACGAGAACTAGGGTCTAAGGAGACAAGCGGAATGACAGTAGGTAAACGAAACCGCATGAACCGCATCTTGAACCCGGCCAGCGGCAAAGGACTCATTATCGCCGTAGACCACGGAATGGCGCTGGGGCCAACGACAGGTCTGGTCGATATCGCCAGGACTATCCGCACCCTGTCCGCCACCGGCAAAGTAGATGCCTGGCTAATAACTAAAGGAATACTGACCACCTGCTTCGAGCCTGATGGCCGGCAGGGCATAATCCTGCGCGCCAGCGGCGCCGCCACCATCGCCGGTGAAGACCTCACCAATGAAGGACTGACCACCAGCGTAGACACGGCGCTTCGGCTCGGGGCTGACGCCCTGGCTACAACCGCTTTTATCGGCTCCCCCAATGAGCATGAGACACTGATGAATATGGCCTACCTAGCCGACGAATGCCACCAGTATGACCTGCCCCTGCTCGGTGTGCTGGGTGTGGGCAAGACAATGGAAAACAGAATGCTCGACCCCCAGTATTTGGCCCTAGGAGCACGTGTCGCCGTCGAGCACGGGGCAGACATGGTCAAGACATACTATACGCCCCAGGATTTCAACCGGGTTATCGCGGGCTGCCCGGTGCCGGTGATGATTGCCGGCGGGCCTAAGTGCGATACCGACCTGGACACTCTCAACATGATTAACGGCGCTTTAAAGGGCGGCGCCCGGGGCATTGTCATGGGACGAAACATCTGGCAAAGCGCTCGCCCAGCGGAACTTCTGGATATCGTCTGGCGAATGATTCACCAGGGATTGAGCATTGAGGAAGCCGGTAAGGCGCTGAAAACACGAACAAGGAGATAACAATATGAATGAAGTTAGAATTGCCTTTCCTTCCCGTCTGCATCTGGGATTGATTGACCTTAATGGAGAAATCGGACGTATCGATGGCGGCACGGGCATTACCCTTGAAGACCCCCAAACTGTGATTTATGCCAAAAAAAACAACCGCCTGGAGGTTGAGTATCCGCCCGACCCGGCGGTGGCTAAGCGTGCCTATGAGGGGGCCCAGGCGGTAATACAACGCTATGACCTCCCGCCGGCTAAAATCGTTATCGAAGAGCGGCCCTTAGTCCATGTGGGTCTGGGCAGCGGCACACAACTGATGGTGGGAGTGGCTAAAGTACTCTGCCATCTAGCCGGACGCTCGGTGAGTGCTGCCGAGTTAGGCTCGGTAGTGAACCGCGGCGGCACATCAGGCATCGGAGTCGCCAGCATCGAACATGGTGGGTTTATCCTCGATGGCGGTCATAAATTCCGTGCCGACGGCGTCGCCAACAGCAAGAGCGAGTATACTCCCTCTTCCGCCGTACGCGGCCTGATGCCGCCGCCGGTGCTGGCACACTATGATTTCCCCGACTGGGACATCTTAATCTGTATTCCCACCGGTGAGCAGACGGCCGGTATCCACGAGGTCCAAATCTTTAAAGTCGTCTGTCCGGTACCGCTGAGCGAAGTGCAGACAATCTGCCACCTGATACTGCTCAAGATGCTGCCAGCTATCCTGGAACGAGACCTGGAATCATTCGGCTCTGCCCTTGAGGAAACGCAGAAATACGGCTTCAAAAAGTTCGAATTTCGTGCCCAATCACATAACATTCTACAGTGCAAGGACTTTCTGAAACAGAATGGCGGCATTGGCGTCGGCATGAGCAGCTGGGGGGCAGCCATCTTCGCTTTCGGGGAAGACCTGTCCGACCTTGAGCAGAAGGCACGCCGTTTCCTGGATAAGAATATGGGCGGTACTTGCTTCATTACCCACGCCAATAACACCGGTCTGAAGGTACTGGATTAATACTATCACCAGCACAATTAGTCCCGATTAACCGTATGGCCCAATCTGTTTCACGATGAGAAACACACGGTATGGCTAAGCCAACACGGTACACCAGCCAGGAAATTGACAGACTGGTCAAGAGCGGAGTCTGGCAGACTACTATTTCCAACTTATGGGATAGAAATGCGGAGCAGCACCCCCGGCAAAAAGCCATCGCCGACCTGACCGTAGAATATACCTGGGCAGAGGCCAAGACCTGGATTGACAGAGTGGCTCTCGGGCTTATCGAGATGGGCATCAACCGGGACGAGGCGCTGGTAGTCCAGCTACCGAACAGTTTGGAACTCCATTTATTACGGGTAGCCTGTGAAAAGGCCGGCATACTTTGTGTCCCCGTATTGAGCAACATGCGGGAAAGTGAGATGAAATATATCTCAAACTACACAGAGGCAGTAGCGCTGGTTGTCACCCGGGAGTTCCGTGGTTTCGATTATGTCAACATGGCCAACAACATCCGCCATGAGCTACCCATGCTCAGACAGGTACTTATCGCCGGCGGTGGTGGAACTTTTATCGACAGTATGGTGCAAAAGCCGCTGGAAAAACAATACAACCCGGATTATCTGGAACACCTACGCTACCGGCCAGATGAAGTTTCCACAGTCCTCCTCACCAGCGGCACGACCGGTTCCCCGAAGCTGGTCGAGTACCCGGCAGGTGCCGGCACCAACGGTGGCCAGTATTTAGCCGATGCCCTGGGTTTAACCAGAAACGATATCGTCGCCGCCATTTCTCCGGCTTCGCGCGGTCCTAATGTGGCCGTGTACTATTCAGCGCCTCAGGTAGCTGCCAGTATAGTTATGGTACCCTGGCTCGGTGCCAGTGAGGCCCTGTGGGCAATCAAACAAAAAAGGGTTACCGTCGCCTGCCTGGTGCCGACTCAACTGTCAATGATGCTGGCAGAAATCGACAACCAGGCTTATGACTTAAGTTCCGTGCGCATCTGGTTGTGTGCCGGCTCCCCGTTGTCTCCATCTCTGGCCTCGGCAGTAGAGAAAAAAATGGGCGGAGTTGTCATCAGCCAGTACGGCGCCGTCGACTTCGGAGCCATCTCCATTTCCCGGCCGGAAGATTCTTTCGCTGTGCGAGCATTTACCGTCGGCAAACCCTGTCTCGGGGTCACCATCAAAATAACCGACGATAGCGGTCGGGAGACCGGTCAAAGCACAGTAGGTGAAGTGCTGGCAAAAGGACCAAATTCCGCATCGGGATACTACCGGGATGCCAAGGCTACACAAGAGACCTGGACTAAAGAGGGATGGTTTGCTACCGGAGATCTGGGCAAACTGGATGATACTGGAAACCTGATAATCGTCGGCCGTAAGAAGGATATTATCATACGGGGCGGCCAGAACATTTACCCCAGCGAGATGGAAAGCCTGTTGATTACTCACCCGAACATCCGTAGCGTCGCCGTTGTTGCCATGCCGGATAGCGTGATGGGAGAAAAGGCTTGTGCTTACATTGTATTGAACGGAAAGAAAACGCTGACACTGGAAGATTTAGCCTCGTTTCTGAAAAAGAAGAAAATTGCCCCGTTCAAGATACCGGAAAGGATAGAAATAGTCGATAAGCTGCCAACGATATCTGACGGTCAGAAAATAGACAAGATGGCATTAGTTCAAGACTTAATACTAAAACTAAAGCCAGAGGAGACCAGACGGTGAAAATAGATGTCTTCGCTCATATTCTACCCCCAAAATACAAGGAGGCTCTTTACCGTGCCAATCCACGCGGCTTTCATTTGCAAAATGTCATTGAGACGCTGCCGACACTCTTCAACCTGGAGCACAGATTCCGGATAATGAACAAATTCGAGGGGCTACAGCACGTGGTAACTTTATCCACACCCGCTATCGAACACTTTACCAACCCCCAGCAGGCGGTAGATTTCGCCAGGATGGCCAATGATGAGATGGCAGAGCTGGTGCTAAAGTTCCCGGATAAATTCCCGGCGGCAGTTGCCAGTCTTCCGATGAACAATATGGAAGCTGCTTTGAAAGAGCTGGACAGAGCAGTGAACGACTTGAACCTCAAAGGGATACAATTGTTCACACCCATCAACGATAAACCCCTGGACTCCCCCGAGTTCCTGCCACTCTATGAAAAGATGGCTCATTATGACCTGCCGATATGGATTCACCCTCACCGTGATGCCGGGTATGCCGACTATAAAACGGAAACAAGGTCGAGATACATGATATTCAGCAACTTCGGCTGGCCTTATGAGACCACGGTCGCTATTACCCGGCTGGTCTTCAGCGGCATACTGGAGAAATACCCCAACCTCAAATTCATCACACATCATTGTGGCGGTATGGTGCCATTTTTTGAACAGAGAATAATCGGAGCCTACGACCACGCCACGATACTGCGCGGCGCTAAGTACCAGGAAGGTCTCACTAAAGAGCCAATCGAGTATTTTAAGATGTTCTATTATGATACCGCCATTTATGGCAGCACGCCGGGCCTGATGTGTGGTTACGCTTTCTGCGGTGCCGACCATATGTTGTTCGCCACTGATTTCCCCTTTGACAGTGAAGTTGGTGAAAGGTACACCCGGCAAACAATTCAATCCATCGAGCAAATGACTATCGGTAATAACGAGAAGACCAGGATATTTGAGGGTAACATACGTCGGCTACTGCGGCTACCTGCCTCGTTAAAATGATATGATTTACCAGACGAAAAAAGAGAAGCCATCACTGGATGAGATTTTTTCCCCCCGCGGAGTTGCTATCGTCGGTGCATCGCCATCAGGGGGCTGGGCCACCTCAGTCCTCCAGTTCCTCAAAGAGGCTGAATTTCCGAATATCTATCCGGTCAATCCGAATTATCAAGAGGTGCTCGGACTGCCCTGTTACCCCAGCCTTGGCAGCATCCCCGGGCCAGTCGACCATGTAATCGTCAGTATTCGGGCTGAGTCCGTTCTGGAGCTGCTGGACGAATGCGCCGCCAAGGGTGTGAAGTCAGTCCACTTTTTTACCGCCGGTTTCAGCGAGACGGGTAATACAGAACGGGCAGGGCTGGAAAAAGCCATGCTGGATAAGGCTAAAGCTGGCGGATTTCGCATTATCGGTCCCAACTCCCTGGGACTGATGGTACCAAAAAGCCGATTGGTCAACAACATCAGAATACCTCTGGAACCAGGCCCGATTGCCGTTATCTCCCAGAGCGGCGGCTATGTCGAGGACATTCCTTTATTCGGCAGCCCGAGAGGATTACGCTTCAGTAAGATTGTCAGCTACGGCAACGCCCTGGATGTAAATGAATGCGAACTCCTGGAATATTTCTCCATAGACCCGGAGACCAGAATTATTGCCATCTACATCGAGGGGGTAAGGGATGGGAGGCGGTTTGTGAAGGCACTCCGGGAAGCAACCGCCCGCAAACCGGTAGTTATCTGCAAAGGCGGCACCACTGAAGCCGGCCGCAGAACCACCCGTAGCCATACCGCCAGTCTCACCAGCTCAGTCGCCGTATTCAACGCCCTGTGCCGACAAATGAAAGCGATTCAGGTCGATGATATTGAAGAACTAACCGACATGCTGGTAGCACTCCAGTTTGTCAACCCCCTGCCGCAAGGTAGCGGCGTCGCTATTATCGGCGCCGGCGGTGGCATCAGTGTTCAGGCAGCCGACGAGATGGAGAAGGCCGGGCTTCATCTGCCGCCTTTCTCTCCAGAAGCACAGTCAGAGTTAAAAGGGTTTTTGCCTCTGGCGGGCAGTATCTTCAGCAACCCGTTGGATGCTGACACCATCTACTCTCCAAAGAATATCGCGGCAGCGCTGCGTGTGGTCGGCCGGGTCCCCGATGTTCATATGCTTATCTATCATCTGGGATTTCACCCGGTCAGCCGCTGGCGCGGCGGCCGTTTCTCTGCAGAGACTTATCTGAAACCCGTCAGTGATGCCATCAGAGAAGTACAACAAACCACAGGGAAGCCGGTGCTGCTGGCACTGCGTCCCCCACCAGACCTGGAGAGTATGAAGGAATTTCTCACCGCCCAGGAAGCGTTCGTGGCCGCCGGATTACCGGTATTCCACTCAATGCGCCGGACAGCCAGGGCAATGGCTCGGCTCGTCGCCTGGAGGCAAACGCAAAATAGTCTACCTCTTAACCAAGATCACTAACATATTTAGAGTAAAGCGCCCTGGCCTGTGATTCATCGATGGTATTCTTAATGATGGCGCGCCCATCCGGAAAAACAACTATCTCGTCATCACCAGCGGTAAACCGGAGCATAAACTCATTGCAGCTCACATTACCTATCTTACTGAGTCGCCGTGCCAGTCCATCTAAGGCAATCTCACTCACCCTAGTATTCACCACCTGTACCGCCCGACTCTGCCCGCAAAGTGAAACGGTTCTCAGGGCAAACTTTGTCTCCAGAAACTCGTATTGTCCACGGCAGGCAGGACACCCGGGACGGGGTTCTACTTTAAGATTATGAAAAGTACCCTCCCAGACATCGATGACAATAAGTTCCCGCTTTATCTTTTCAGCACCAACTAATATCTTTATCGCCTCGGTAGCCTGTAGAGAAGCAATAACCGCCGGAGCCGTACCCACTACTCCAGCCGTCTCGCAGGTAAGACTGGCATCAGGGGGAGGCAAAACAGGGGAAATACACCGCTCCGCGGCGATGGCTTTAGGCAGGTCAGCCTTGATGTCATCTTCGTCAAAGAGAACCTGACGCTGCAGATTATGGTACTCAATGAAATCCCTATCGACAATTCTGACCTTACCCACGCCGGCGCGCACCAGGAAAGTGGCGATATTACTGCCCAGCGCACCACAGCCGATGATAACCGCACTGCTCCGGCTTAATTTAGCCTGCCCGGCTTCGCCGATACCGGGAAACATCGTCTGCCTGGAATACCTATCCCTTAAATGTCGGCTAACCATACTGGTATTATAAGCCATGCCGAGCCTCATGTATATAACAGCTTCAACGTCAGAGTTAGAAATAAGCTGACTGGAATGAAGCCTGCTGGTTACGCCGGAAAGTATTACCTGCTGATACCACATTACCATAATGATACGCACTTAAGGTCAGGAAACAGGCACTTCTATGTAGCCAACAATGAGCTATTTTCAGTATACCCAGATTGACATATTGGTGGTATGCTCACCATTACCCATATAAGGACTGATGGGCAATTACAGTCAGAGGTAATGTTGTTATTGCGATTTCTTGCGAATTGAAGGGGGTAGTATTATGAAGAAAGCTATTCTGATATTAGGTATCATCGCTAGTCTGGTGCTGCTGCTGGCGGCTCTAGTATCCTGTGGTCAGAACCTCCAGCCTCAGGTAGACAAGCTGACAGAGGAGAACAAAATGCTCAGGGAAATTGCCGGACCGCCGCCGGCGTCGCTGGACAATCTCTTCCCACCTAAAGCCCCCGCCCCCGTCTATTTACTTGAAATGTTCGGCCTTTCCGGTCCCTTTGAGGGCATTGGAATAGACCTCCAGGAAGGAGATATTGCCGGGGCAAAAGCCAATTTTGACGCTTTCCAGAAACAATATATCAAAATGTCCGACATGGTCCCGGAGTGGAAGGACAAGTTTCCCATGACCCCGGTGGATACTCTGGGCCAGGCCCTGGCCAGCGGTGACCCGGCCAAAGTCGGGCCAGCCATGGGGCAGGTAGGAGAGGTTTGCGGCTCATGCCATTTGCTATTCCAGAGCAAAGTTTTTCAGAAATACCACTGGCCTGATTTCAAGATAGTCAAAGTAAATGATCCGGTAACCAATAAACCAATGGCTTGGAGAGACTATATGATAGCTCTAGCCACCAGCTTTAGCGGAGTGTCCAACGACCTTCAGCAAGGACAACTGGACAAGGCTCGCCAGCATTTTAAGGAGTTTAGTGTCCGGTTTAAGACCCTGCCGGCGGGTTGTGCCGCCTGTCACAATACGCCCAGAACCTACTTTGTCGACCCGAGCGTACTAGCCATGATTGACCAGATTGGCAAAGCGGTAGACGCGACTCCGCCTGATGCCAAAACGATAGGAGAACTGATGGGCGCCGTAGGCAACGAAAGCTGCATGAAATGCCATTTCGTGCATATTCCCCCGCAGCAGACCAAGGAGCGCTGGGAGAAATTCGAGGATATGCTGAAGTAACTAGAGAGGAGAGCCCTTTTCGGTGAGCCAACGTGATTGACCAGTTACGCTGGCTCACCTGTTTTAGGTAGCCAAAAACATGAAAAACAAAACGGCAAAATCGAACGCACTCTGGACTATTATTCAAATCGCCAACCCCTACTTTGTAATTCTGGCCATAGGACTGCCAATTACCGCCCTGGTGTTCGCCATGAACCGGAGAGAGTTGCTCCCGATAAACTACGTTCATATTATGAGCGGAGCTCTCTGGACGGGAATCGACCTTTTCATGGGACTTATTCTAGGCCCGACTCTTGGCGGCGTTAACCCCGGAGAACGCGCCAATGTATTCAAGCGACTAACGCCAAAGATGACCTTCTTCATGCCGGTAATCGCTGGAGTAACCGTAACTGCCGGCATTAACCTCGCTCAGCGACTCGGTATCTTCTCACTGACCAATCCCAAGATTGTCATATCGTTAATTATCGTGACTATTCTGACGATTCAGGGGTTTGGCATTCTGCTGCCAAATGAAATCAGGATACTGAAACAGTTACTTTCCAACGCCCCGGACATAGAAAAAATCGCCCGACTAGGGATGAGAAATGCCCGGCTCGGCGGCATCCAGGGCATACTTCAGCTTTCCATCATCTTTGTCATGGCAGTTTTACGGTTCTAAGCAACATACTCCTTAGAGCAATACTAAGCAGTAACGATATACGCCGTCTCCTTTCTCTGTTTTACTCCCGCTCCATCAATATCTTTCCATTCACAGGCATTAGTCAGTCCATTTATGATAATATGAGAGGGGAAAAATATGCGTATCTTCTGGCGAATAGCGGCGCTATTCTGGAAATACTGGCCACGGGCGCTGGTGACCTACGTCTGTCTGTTTGCGGGAGCCGGGCTGGCCGTATTGATACCCCGCCTTACCGGCCAGGCAATAGACCTCGCGCTAGGCTCAGGCCAGACCAGGGCCATTGTCCTCACCGCCCTGGGTATTGCTGTCGCTGGACTTCTACGCAGTCTGCTTAGCTACTGGCAGAGCTATCTGGCTGAGTTCCTTTCTCAGAGAGTGGCTTATGACCTGCGCAATATCATTTATGACCACCTGCAACGGCTCAGCTACGCCTTTCACGACCGTTCGCAGACCGGTCAACTGATGTCCCGGGCAACCGTCGATGTCGACGGAGTACGCATGTTTGTCGGTTTCGCTTTGCTTCGGGGGGTCTATTTCCTGGTCCTGCTGGTGGCAATTACTGTCTTACTGCTCTTACTCAACTGGCAACTGGCGCTGCTCAGCTTAAGCGTTCTACCTTTTATCTCCTTCAGGACTATTGCCATTAACCGGAAACTGCGGACACTATGGATGAAAATTCAGCAGGGTATCGGTGTTCTCGGCACTATTGTCCAGGAAAACCTGGTCGGCGCCAGAATAGTACGGGCTTTCGCCCGCCAGGATTTTGAGAACCAGAAGTTCCGCAAACAGGCCGAGACTATATATAACCAGGAGATAGAAGCCAACAACCTGCTCGCTGCCAACAGCCCGGTGATGAGCTTTGCACTGCTGCTGGCAATGGGGGGTATCCTGTGGTACGGGGGCCAGCAGGTGGTAGCCGGAGTCCTCACCCAAGGTGAACTGGCCCAGTTTTTACTCTACCTTGTCATGCTCAACATGCCGGTACGGATGCTGGGGTGGCTGACGATACTCTTCTCAAGAGCAATGTCTTCCGGGCAGCGTGTATTCGAGATTCTGGACGAGGTATCCCCCGTAACCGAGAAGCCTGATGCTATCGACATCAATGAAATCAAGGGCATGGTCCGCTTTGAGAATGTCTCCTTTGATTACGGTTCCCACGGCGCAGTCTTGAAGGACATCAATTTTGAAGTTAAACCGGGCCAGATGGTGGCTCTGGTTGGGGCCAGTGGCAGCGGCAAATCAACCATAGCCAATCTGATACCGCGCTTTTATGATGTTACCGATGGCCGCATCACTATTGACGGCATAGATGTTCGGGACTTATCACTGGCGTCCTTACGCCGTCATGTCGGTATTGTGCAGCAGGATACCTTTCTCTTTTCCGCCACCATCCGGGAAAACATTAGTTACGGCCGCCCGAAAGCTATCACGGACGAAATCATACATGCCACCAAAGCCACCCAGCTACATGACTTTATTATGAGTTTACCCGATGGCTACGAGACGTGGGTAGGCGAGAGGGGGATAACTCTCTCCGGCGGGCAGAAGCAGAGACTGGCTATCGCTCGCTCGATACTGCTCAACCCCCGCATCATGATAATGGATGATTCGACGTCCAGTGTCGATACGGAGACCGAATACTTCATCCAGCAGGCATTGACCGAGCTACTGAGAGGCCGGACTACTTTCGTTATCGCTCAACGCCTGCGCTCGATACAGATGGCCGACATTATCCTGGTACTCAAGGACGGGCGCATCGTCGGGCAGGGCACACACCAGGAGCTTCTTGCCAGCAACGAATTCTACCAGCAACTCTTCCGTCTCCAGTTTCAGCATCAGGAAGACTGGACAGAACCGGTGGCGACTACGGTTGCCCTGGAGCCAGTGCCCATTCCATCTGCTGACAACAATAACATTGATTCTAAAAGTACCAGAAAGGGGCGGCTGAGAAGCAGCCTGAGTGGCTCCGATGATATTATCTACGGCAAGCCTTATGATTCACGTATCGTCGCTCGCCTGATAAAATACTTTACCCAGTATAAGGTAGCCGTACCCCTGCGTTGCCGGCAATCTGGCTGGACTCAACATGATTATCCTGCTTTTCCTGGGCAATTCCCTGCTTAACCTGGCGTCTTATTACACCCAAATCAGAGCCGAAGCAACTATCGGGCAGGGTATCCTGCTCAGTCTGCGCAGCCAGGTCTTCGACCACCTGCAGCGCCTTTCCGTGAGTTTTTTCGACCATAATGAAGTCGGCCGCATCATGTCCCGGGTGCAGAATGACGTAGAGCAACTGGGTGACTTTCTTGATTCCGGAGCTTTCTGGGTAGCCGGCGAGATAATTAGCCTGATAGCAATAGTCGCAGCTATGTTTGCCATGGCCTTTAACCTGGCTCTGGTCACTTTATCCGTTATCCCCCTCCTCTTTCTATTCATATTCTTCTGGCAAAAGAGGGTACGCCAGTCTTTCATTAAGGTGAGGCGTGCCATATCAGCGGTAAATACTGCTCTCCAGGAAAATATCTCCGGCGTCCGGGTTATCCAGAGCCTGTCCCGGGAGAATGAGAATTCCCGGCGTTTTGAACAGGTCAACCGTGCCCATTTTGAAGCCAACCTTGAAGCAGCCAAGCTATCAGCAATAATGATGCCGGTGGTGGAATTACTGGTGGCACTGGCTATGGCGCTGATTATTATCTTCGGTGGCATGAGTGTACTGCGGGGAACACTTCTCGTGGGCACTCTGGTGGCTTTCGCTCTCTATATACAGGAGTTCTTTGACCCGATTAGAACGATGACCATGGAATATACCCAGCTACAGAGGGCAATGGCCTCAGGCAACCGTATCTTCGAGCTTCTGGACGTAAAGCCGGAAATAGCGGATAGCTCTCAAAGCATCAAGGTACCTCACTTAAAAGGTGAAATTAAATTTGAAGATATCTCTTTCAGCTATGAACCCGGGCTGGAGGTCCTTCATGACATTAACCTGCATATTTCACCGGGAGAGACGGTGGCGCTGGTGGGACCTACAGGGGCGGGTAAGAGCACCATCGTCAGCCTTATTGACCGTTTCTATGACGCCACCAGTGGACGGATATTGATTGATGGTAATGACCTGCGCCAGATTGACCAGACTGCCTACCGACGGCAGCTGGGGCTGGTGCCTCGGGAGCCGTTCCTCTTCTCAGGCACTATTCGGGATAACATACGCTACGGTAACCTGGAAGCTACCGACGAGGAGATAGTCGCCGCCGCCAGCACTGTCGGTGCCCATGATTTTATCATCAAGATGGAAAAGGGATATGATACCTGGCTGCAGGAACGAGGGCAGAACTTGAGTATGGGCCAGCGTCAACTCATCAGCTTTGCCCGTGCCCTGCTGGTTAACCCGGTCATCCTGCTGCTGGATGAAGCCACGGCTAACGTGGACTCCTACAGTGAACATATCATCCAGCAAGCTCTGGAAAAATTACTGAAAGGGAGAACGGCCATAGTCATTGCCCACCGCCTGTCGACAGCGCGCAATGCTGACCGTATCATCGTACTCGACAACGGACGGATTGTTGAAGTCGGACGTCATGAGGCACTCTCCGCGCAAGGAGGTCTCTATTCCCGCCTCCTCAAGATGACTTTTACACCGGCCGCTGCCCGGGTTAGCAGAACAGTCTCTTAGTGTTGTGGCTTCGTTAGTATACGGTATTTCGTGTGGCAGTAATGAATTTTTTTACCTCGATTAAGAGGTCACTGAATAGTGTCTTCTACGGATGGTAGATAGTAGCTGCCTCCTGGTTCATGTTCCTTATTTGTGGCGGCGCAGCCTTCTACGGCTTTACCGCTTTCTTCAACCCGATAGCTGAAGAAAACCATGACAATAACGCCTGAATATATATTGACTTTTCCATTTAGGGGTGATACTATTCATCAGTGATAAACTATTCGTGTTATAGATGTCACATATTCATGACACGAATTTTCGATAGTATGACGCCCGCTAACGAGCTCCCTATAAAACAGGCGCATGAGATATTTCATGCTCTAAGGCAAGGAGGACAATAATGACTACCAGAAATGTCAGGCCATCCGGCGAGCAGAAGCCACCGGCGCCACCCAAAATAATGGCAAGACCCCTTCCCCAGATTCTCGACGAGATGGATGACAATATTCGTACGGTAGCCGAAGCTGCCCGTAGGGCTGAGGAAGCCGCCCGGTCAGCCAGGCAGGCCGCCGAAGCAGCCACTAAAGCTTCTTTAGAGGCCGAAAAAAGGGCTGAGGAAGCTCGCTTAGCTGGCGAGAAAGCGGCCGAGACCGCGACTCGTTCGGCGGCAGCCGCCGCCGCCAAAGCTGAAGAGACAGCTAGAGCTGCCAGGCTAGCGGCCGAAGCCGCCGCCAGGAAGGCAGAAGAGGCCGATAAAGCCGCTAAGAAAGCCATTGAAGAATTTAAGAAGGCGGCTGAAGCAGCGGCTAGAAGAGCCGAGCAAGCAGGAGCCGCAGCCACGGCCGCAGCTCAGGCAGCCACCAAAGCGGCCGAAAAAGCCGCCGCTGACGCTGCCAAGAGGGCAGAGGAGGCAGCCAAACTAGCCAGAAAAGCCGGAGAAGCCGCCACCAAGGCCGCTGAAGAAGCCGCCAGACTGGCCAAAGAAGCCGGGGAGGCAGCCACCCTAGCTGCTGAAGCAGCTGCCCAAAGAGCCGAGGAAGCAGGCGCTGCTGCCACGGCCGCCGCTGAGGCAGCCCAGAAAGCCGCCGAGGCAGCTACCATGGCTGCGGAAGAAGCGGCCCGAAGAGCCGAAGAAGCGGCCGAAGAAGCTATTCGCGCGGCCAGAGAGGCGGCCGAAAGGGCTGAAGAAGCCGCCGCCAAAGCTGAAAAGACAGCCAGAGCGGCCATAGCTGCCGCTGAGGAAGCCACCAGAAGGTCTGAGGATGTGGACCTCGCTGCCAAGGAAGCAGCCGCAGCTGCAGCTCAGGCGGCTGAGGAAACGGCAGCTAGAGCTGAAGAGAATGCCAGGCTGGCCACTCAGGCAGTACAGGAAGCCATTGAAACGGCTAATGCTGCCGGCAAACAGGCTGATGCCAGCGCCAAGGAAGCTAAAGCCGCCCGGGCTGAACTTGCCAAGAAATTAGCCGCGGATACAGCGACCAAGTCGGAGCAGGCAGGTAGAAAAGCAAAAAGAGCCGCCGGCACCGCTTTCCAGGCGGCAGAAGATACGCGAATTAAAGCACAGGCGGCTGTTGCTGCTGGTGACGAAGCTATCGGAGCGGCTACCCGGGTTTCAGGGAAAATTGCCGAGAGGACTGAAGAGGCCGGACAAGAGGCTAAAGAAACGGCAGCCAGGGGCTTCGATGTCGCCGATAAGATTCGCCAGAAGGCAGAGCAAGCTGATATCGCCGGTGATGAAGCCATCGAGGCCGCATCACAGGCTTTACACCAGTTAGTGACCAGAGCCGAAGAATTATCCAGAGCTGCTGAAGTAGCCGCTGCAGCCGCTAAGAAGGCATCCAAAGAGGCTGAAGAGGCGGCGGCCAAGGCAATGAAGGCCGCTAGTGAGGAAGCTGCCCGCAAAGCCGAAGAAGCCAAGAAGGCAGCGGAAGCCGCCGGACTCAGAGCCGAGAAAGCGGCTCAAGCCGCTAGAGAAGCAGCCGAAGCCGCGGCCAGAGAAGCGCCAAGAAGGCAGCGGAAGCCGCCGGACTCAGAGCCGAGAAAGCGGCCCAAGCCGCTAGAGAAGCAGCTGAAGCGGCGGCCAGAGAGGCTAAAGAAGCCGCTCAGGCAGCAATGAAGGCAGCAGGCGCTGAAGCGGCCCGCCAAGCCGAAGAGGCCAAGAGGGCAGCAGAGGCAGCCGCCCGACGGGCTGAAGCGGTAGCGGCAGCCGCTAGAGCGGCGGCCGAGGAAGCCAAGAGAGTGACCGCAGAGGCTGCGGCCCATGCTGAGGAAGTAGCCAGAACAGCCAGAGAGATTGCGGCTGCAGCGGCAAAGGTAGCTGAAGAGGCTGGGGCCAAGGCTGCAGCAGCCCTCCCCGCGGCACTATTGAAAAAACTCCTCTCTTCATGGGAGTTCCTCGTCTTTGCCATAGTACTGATTCTGGGGGCCGTGGTTGCCTCGGTAGCTTTCAGCACCTTCATATCTTACTATGGTTTGTCAAGGTGAGATTGTAAATGGGCCAACGGCGCTTAGTTAGCCGAAAGACCCGGCACTAGAGCATAACGTCTGGATGTCCAGAATAGATAACCGAGATACTAAACACAAGATAGAAGGATTGTTCTGCAGAGAATGGCCCTTTCAATCGATATAGAAGGTAACATTCAAGTTCCGTCACCGTTATTATTATTGCTACGGGCTTGAATAGATGAAAGAACTAACGGAGGGCACAATGTTCAAAAGAGACGACCCAAAGAAAACAACGGGAAAGCCGAACCCGGGGGAGAGCAAAATGACCGGCGATGTCAAACAAAAGAAAATAATGACTCAGCCGCTTCCGCAAATCCTAGATGAGATTGATGATAGTATCCTGGCAGCCAATGAAGCTGCTATAGATGCCAGAAAAGCGGCTGAAGAGGCCCGCCAGGCTGGTGAAAAGGCTGCCGGCGAAGCCGCCAGAGTTGCTGCTGAAGCAATCTCCAGAGTCCAGAAGACAGCCACAGACGCATTAGAACTGGCCAGACTATTAAACTCGACAATCATCGAAGCTACCGCCAGCGTGCAGAAAAAACTTGGGGGCAAGACATAGCCTTTAGTGACCTACAGGATAAGAGTTAATCAGGTTGGTTGACTGGCGGTTCAGAGTTCCCACTAATACTCTGGGACCGGGAACCGTCCAACCGGCAGAGAAGGAGATAGTTAAATGACCACTAAAACAGAGGAATCAAGACAGCCCAAGATAATGACCAAACCTCTACCGGAGATACTGGATGAGCTTGAAAATTATATCAAGCGGGTAGAGGAAGCGGTAAGGCAAGCGCAAGCTGCCGCCAGAGAATCGAGGGAAGCCGCGGCCTAAGCAAAGATAAGCGGCGAGAGAGCCGCCGAAGCCGCTAAGAAAGCCGCCGACGCAGCCGTAGCCAAGGTCAGAGAAGAAGCGACCAGAGCGATTGATGCGGTGGCCTTGAGGGTTTCGACTCTCGAATCGGAACTGACCACACTTCAGGACAAAATCAGGCAAGAAGCTATTGCCGTAGACCTGGCACTGCTGGCTGCCAAAGACAAACATATACAGAAATCACCATTTGTCCAGATGTAGTCGGCAAACCGGGAAAAGAATAACCGCACAGTGGTTTATTTAGCTCCATTACTGGTAACCAGCCAATATGCCATAGGGGCGTCATTGTCGGCGCTGTTTTTGAAATCCATCAATAGTGACCGCGCCACCTCATGGTTTTTGTGAGCTTAAGTACATACAGATTGCACCACAGGCGGCCACGTTCAGCGATTCCGCTTTTCCCCGGACAGTAGGGATTCGCAGTCGGTAATCAGCTGCATCCAATATAGCTTTCGAAAGTCCGGCGGCTTCGTTGCCCAGCGCCAGCAGTAATTTATTCTGGTGATAAAGAATGGATGGTTCAGGCACTCCACTGAGCTCAGCTGCTATCAGGAAATAGCCCTCTTTTTTCAGTATCCCGGCCAGCTCAAAATAGCATGTGCTTCTTCTCAGCCATACCGACAATACGGCACCTGCAGTTGCCTGAACACATTTTGGCGATAGCGGGTCAGCACACTTTTCGGTCATAATGACTCCCGAAAAATCAAAGGCCGCAGCAGTACGGATAAGAGTACCCACATTACCCGGGTCCTGAATATCTTCCAGTAGTAAGATTTTACTGCCCACATGCCGGGGCAGATTGCCGGAGTACACATCTACGGGCAGGCGGACAACGGCCATAACTCCCTGCGGTGTCTTGGTACTGGAGATGGAGCGGAACTGACTTTCCGTAACCAACCGTACGGCATAATTGCGGTAAATAGAGGACGGCTTTTCTATGGCCAGAAGCTCGATTATCTCATCTGGGCGATTACCGATTATCTGCTGAATAGCCCGGTTTCCTTCGACCAGAAACGCCCCGGCATCAAGCCGCCCCTTTTTCGTAGCCAGTTTTTTGTACCACAACAATGGTTTCAGAGGAGCAGTCATATCATCTTCACCTTTTCCAGTTCGTCCAGTTTCACCTCGTCAACTCTGAACACTCTAATTAGCCAAACGGACTTTGTCAAGAACGCCTGATACAAGGGACAAAAATTTATCGGTTATATCTGTTATAATTGTAACCGTGTCTGACGATATTGCTCTCTACATACATATCCCTTTTTGTCACCGCAAGTGTAACTACTGCTCTTTCGTTTCATACCAGTGCCGTGAGACTGACATTCCCAATTACATAAATGCCCTCAAGAATGAGCTCGCCCGGCGCGCTGACGGAAAACGTGTGCGCAGTATCTATCTTGGCGGAGGTACTCCCAGTTTACTTATTAGCCAGCAGATTGAGGATATTCTATCCAGCATCAGTTCACTATTTACTGTGGATAAAATGGCTGAAGTAACCACTGAAGCCAATCCGGGCACGGTCGACACAAGCTACCTTACCGCCATCAGAGCGCTGGGGGTTAACCGCCTGAGTCTGGGAATACAAAGTTTACATGACGGGGAACTGGCACTGCTGGGCCGTATTCATACCAGCGTACAAGCTAGAGACGCGGTATTCTCTGCCCGAAAGTCTGGATTCACGAACTTGAACTTAGACCTTATTTACGGGTTGCCCGGTCAAACTCGGCCGGACTGGCAGAAGACGCTGGATGAAGTAATCAAGATGGGGCCGGAGCATCTTTCTCTCTATTGCCTCAGTCTGGAAAAGGAGACACCGATGTGGCGAGCAATCAAGGAGCATCGTTTACCTGATATCGACCCTGACGCCAGTGCCGACCAGTATGAACTGGCCGAAGACCTGCTGGCTGCACACGGCTATCACCACTATGAGATATCAAACTGGGCAAAACCGGGGCGGGAGTGCCCGCATAATCTGACCTACTGGCAAAACCGGCCCTATCTGGGAGCCGGCGTCGCTGCTCATTCCTACCTGGACGGTCACCGCCTGGCTAATACTAAAAGCCTGGATAAGTACCTGGCTGCCTTTTCGCATAATCTGCCGCCAGCGCTGGACCTGGACGAGGTAATAAACCCGGAGTTGGAGTTGGCGGAAACAGTCATCCTCGGACTGAGGCTTTCCCAGGGAATTTACCTGGATGATATTCGGGGCCGTTTCAGTATCGATTTACTGG